>NZ_NPML01000002.1 GCF_002252565.1 Petroclostridium xylanilyticum | reverse complement strand
CACAGGCCTATATTAAAACACAACAATCAGCTTAATCATTTTCTCTATATAAATAAATCAAAAAATGATATAGCAGTAGTCACCGGACCTGTGGAGTTTGTGGGTAACCCGCTGCTTTTAGGGGTGTGGGTAACCTGTGTGCAAAGTGTTGGCAACATGCTTTTCGTTGTCAATGCTTTGTGCACAGGTTATCCATGCCCCGGGCGGGTTATCCATAAACTCCATAGGTCTATTAGATAGTGCCTCGCCATTCAGGAACATGCCATGGCACATTCCTTCTTCGTGCAAATCTTCAGTATTTAAATCTCAAAGTGCAACATTACAATTTTTGTTATTATTGGTAGCTCAACTTCATGTTTTCATAGAACTTTTGACACTACCTTAAATTTTGGTTACAACCGTAACTAATCTTATTATATAATGCCATAGCCGATATATCATTTACAAAATTATAGTATTATCCCCTGTAAATATTATATTTTTTTATCTTTAGTAAATTTCATTTTGTATTCAAAAGGTTTCATTCTGGCATATTGTTCAAACTTTTTAACAAACCGGCTGTAATTCAAATATCCAACTTTATTAGCTATCTCATTCAACTTCATATCTGTCTGTTCCAGCAAATGTTTTGCTTCTTCAATCCTCAGTTTATGCAGATACTCATTAATGCCCATCCCATACGTTTTTGCAAATATCTGTCCAAGATAGACAGAATTTATATAAAAGTGTTCTGCGATCTCCTTAATAGTAATGCTCTCACAAAAATGACTTTTTATATAAAGTTCTATTTCATATAAAATTCCTTTTGATTTGTTATTCCTTAATTCAGATACATATTGAACGATATACATACAATAATTCTTTAGAATCTTTATCATTTCTTCTATAGTTAGATATTTTTGTGATATTCTTTTTATATCACACATGCTTAAAAGCTTTGAATAATCTCTGTCGGTCTCCTCAATTAAATGTATGCTTTTATAAACTACATTTATAATAAGCATTTTCAATATATCGGGTGAAATTTGCTTATGGCAAAATTCTTCTTTAACAGTTCTGATAACTTCATTAGCTTTCTTTTCATCGGCATTGGCTAATGCTTCAAATAATTTTTCAACAAGCTGAACTTTTTCAAATTCAAAATTAATAGATCTATCTTTAACGTGTTCATAAATAATGGGACCGGAACTATTCATAAATACTTTGAATTTCATTGCTTCTAAAGCTGCTGTATAAGCATCTTTAATTTGCAGTATACTAGATACTCCATGACTAATACTCATATTGATGTCTGAATTGTAAAGGCTTTTAATGGTGTGATATATGCCATATGCAAAGTTATAGATTTCACTCTTAGCATTAGTACTTTTTTCTATCCCTAAAACAACACCATTCGAGCTTACGTTAACACTAAAAAAAAATACATCTTCTCTTGATCCGATATATTGTTCTATGCTTTCTATCACATTCGTCGTACTGTTAGTATTAGCTTTACTTTCTATTTCAATAAGAACATAATACCATTCTTTATTGTGAAAATTTCTGCAAAACTTTTGTTTCAGAATAAGGCAATAGTTAAAGGCAATAGGGACGGTTCTCATTGTTAAGATTTGCTAACAGCAGTTTTATTAATACCTGTTATCCTAAAATATATCCAGAACAGACATAACTTCTAATTTCCCTAGCTCTGTTCAAGTAATCTATCAATAAGAACCGTCCCCTCTGTCATGATTAAACAGATTGTTTGTAAGAAAGTTGCCGGCATAAAAATTTGTTTTAATATATGGATATAAAAAAACATCTTCATTATATACATCCAGTGAGTAGTTTAACACTTCTCCCCTCACAGCCTGTCTCTTTTCAATCTGTTCCACATATTTATATCTAAGAACGGTTATGATGAGCAATAACAGAGATACCAGCGGTAAAAATAACATGGCATAGGATATCATGTAAAGAACCTGCTCTCCGCTGTATAAGGCTGAAAGGAAGAAGGCAGCGAATATAATAAAATATATTAGATTTCTCTTGACCATTACAACCTCCAATTTTCACCTTTGTCTCAATCCATTATCGGGACTTTTGTTGCATTTAGTATTGACTCAAGCACAGTGATTGAATCGATATCCTTCAGGCTTGCTTCGGGTTTAAGGATCATCCTGTGTGCCAGGACAGGTAAAACCATAAGTTTAACATCATCGGGTATCACATAATCTCTGCCCTGGTATAATGCCCACGCCTGGGAAGCGTGCAAAAGGGCCAGGGATCCTCTTGGACTTACGCCTAAAGCAACATCGTTGTGATTTCGTGTAGATCTCACGATATGAATAATATATTGATGAATTGATTCATCCACATGAATGTCCTTTACCTGCTGCTGAATGGAAATAATTGAATCAGCATCCGCAACAGAATTTAGCTGATCTAACGGATTATTGCTGCGGAAACGGCTTAGAATCCCCATTTCCTCTTGAAAAGTAGGATAACCGATTTTAATTTTCATAAAAAATCTGTCCAGTTGAGCTTCCGGCAAAGGGAAGGTTCCAACATATTCAATGGGATTTTGGGTTGCCAGTACCATAAACGGTAAAGAGAGCTTATAAGTATTTCCATCCACCGTAACCTGCTTTTCTTCCATTACCTCCAGTAAGCTGGATTGGGTTTTAGGTGATGTCCTGTTAATCTCATCAGCCAGAAGAATGTTTGTCATCACTGCACCGGGATGAAAACGGAACTCTCCTGTCTTTGGGTCGTAGATGGTCAATCCGGTAATATCTGTGGGCAAGATATCCGGGGTAAATTGTATTCTTTTGAAATCCAGGTTTAATGATCTTGCAAGGGATGAAACCATTGTTGTTTTTCCTACCCCCGGTACATCCTCGATTAAAACATGTCCTCCGCAAATTAAAGAAATTACCATAAGTTCTATAGAACGACGTTTGCCGACAATTACCTTTTCAACATTATCGATTATTTTTGATAATATCTCTGTATTTCTGTTCACCAAAACACCTCCAAAATATGTTAATTATGCAAAAATATTTATATGGAATACACTAAATATTTTACATGACTGGTCAGGGCTTCGACATGGGGACAGTTCCTCAGTCGCATGAAAAGCCCATTCGACAGACGAACCGTCCCCAAGTCGCAGCCCTTCTTACATGCTTTTATATAAAATCTTTAATATATTTTATATATTCATTTCGTCCCATTCGGCCTTTGTGATAAGCACCTGCCTTGGTTTGCTTCCTTCATAGCCGCTCACTATCCCTCGTGCTTCCATTTGATCAAGGATCCTTGCCGCTCTTGAATAGCCAATTTTAAATTTCCGCTGCAGCAAAGATGCTGAAGCCTGTCCATGTTCTATGGACATTTCTATAGCCTGAGGCAGTAATTCATCTTCATTCTCAGAATCGGATTTTGATGACTCGGTCTGACTGTTTATTGTTTCTAAAATATCCTCGTCATAATTGGCAGCAACATTAGATTTAATATGCGATACAATAGCTTCTACTTCCTTATCAGATACAAATGCCCCCTGTACCCTGATTGGTTTAGGTTCTCCCATGGGGTTAAACAGCATATCCCCTTTCCCAAGAAGTTTTTCTGCACCGGCCATATCCAGAATAGTACGGGAATCAACCTGGGAGGATACTGCAAAGGATATCCGGGACGGGATATTGGCCTTTATCAAGCCGGTTATAACATCCACCGAAGGTCTCTGGGTAGCTATCACAAGGTGCATTCCCGCAGCTCTCGCCATCTGGGCCAACCGGCAGATGGAATCCTCTACCTCATTTGGAGCTACCATCATCAAATCGGCCAATTCATCTATGATAATGACGATTTGCGGGATTATATCTTCCTCTCCCTTCTCCTTTAACAGCGCATTGTAGCCTTTCAAATCCCTTACGTTGTTATCGGCAAACAGCTTATAACGGTTGGTCATTTCCTGTACTGCCCAATTTAAGGCCCCTGCTGCTTTTTTAGGGTCGGTTACCACCGGAATAAGAAGATGCGGTATACCATTGTAAATTCCCAATTCTACCACTTTTGGGTCTACCATAATCAATCTTACTTCTGAAGGTTTTGCCTTATAAAGTATACTTGCAATCAAAGTATTAATACATACGCTTTTTCCTGACCCCGTAGCCCCTGCAATAAGAAGATGGGGCATTCTTGCTATATCGGCCACCATATTATTGCCGGCAATATCTTTTCCTACAGCAAAAGCAAGCTTGGACGGATGATTGCGAAATTCCTTTGACTCTATTACTTCCCGTAAAAATACAGGAACAACTTCTTCATTAGGAACTTCAATCCCTATCGCCGCTTTTCCCGGAATAGGAGCTTCTATCCTTACTCCTTTTGCTGCAAGACTTAATGCTATATCATCCGACAGATTTACAATTTTGCTAACTTTTACTCCTGCATTGGGCTGAAGCTCATAGCGTGTTACCGATGGCCCCTGGCTGATATTAATCACCTTAACCCCTACACCAAAACTGGCTAATGTCTCTACTAATTTTTTTGCATTAGATTCAATTTTTCCCCTCATAAAATCCCGGTCTATTTTTGTATGATTTGCATTCAGCAGTTCCACAGGAGGGTAAACGTCTTCATTTTCAGGTCCTGCTTTTTTTCTTACAGTAATTGCCCGAATTTTTGGTTTCATTTTGTGAAACGGCTTGTTATCTGTTTTTACTTGTTTAGGTATTTCTACTTTTAATATAGTACATTTTGAATCTTCTGTTGAATCTTGCTCAAATAGCTCAAAACTATCCTCCTCTGTTTCATCCCCGATCATATTCTCATCTTCTGTTTCTTCATACTCCATTAAGCCACTATTGTTATCATTTATATCTCCATTATCCTCCAGGCTTTCATCCACGGTTATTTCCTGAACTTCCAATTCCGGAACCTGAGTTGGATTTTCACTGTTTTCTGACCCGGCAACTTTGTTCTCCTCAACATTTTGAATCTCACCAACCTCACTATCCACCTGTTCTTCTTTTGGCTTCGCCGGAGGATTGATTGGTTCAAAAGGCGAACGGTAAGGAATAAATTTTCTTTCCTCAACAATAGGTTGATAATAAGCCGTTTTCATATCCTCTTTGGTATTACGTTGAATATCCTCGTCAGACCAGTTAAAATTCCTTTTATCAAGTTTTATTAATTTGCGGGACTTTATTTTGGGCCTGTTGATATGCACCTTTTGTTCTATGTCCCTAGTTCCTTTTGATAATGTCAAGCGCTTAGTAGAACACCTTTCTTTTTTCTTAGAATGAATGGTTATGTATAAAAATACTGCTATCAAGCCAATCATTCCGACTACTTCCCAAAAAAAGATCATTAAGAATTTACCGGTAGAAAAACCCGAAAAGTATAGGCTTATAACTGCAAAAACAGCAAGTATAATGAATATATTGCGTACTGCTTTTGTATTTGACTTTTTTCCGGCATTTTTATATCTGGAATATTTAGAAGAATTATATCTTTGTAAGCGTTCTGTTTTCATAACGATCCAGGTACCTTTCTAAACAAATTCCTATCTATATTACATCATTTAATATATCATATTTTAAAAAATTTTCCAATGCCTTATGTATACATTAATAAAGATATAAATAAAAAGCTCCAGTAAAGATACTTTTTACCAGAGCCTTAATTTTCTATTTTTTAATGCTGTTGATATGGGGTTGCTAAAACGTAATTCCTGCCATAGTTGTTATCCCAATTGTTTGCACAGTCCTTAAAACAGAAATTTACCGTCTCCCCTGTCGGCTGAACATGAACGGTTGCTTCAAATTTATTAGGTCCTATTTTTTCCATTTTAACATCCTGTACGTTAAAGAAATTTTCTCCCTCCCCAATATGGAGGTAAACATGTGCTGCGCCTGCTTGTGCTAATAATCCGTCATAAGTGATTTTTAAATTATCCCCATTTCTTACGTTTACAGGGTCTACTATAATTCCATTCTTTTCATAAGGCTGCTTCATAGACATATCATCTCCCCTTTTTATTGATCTAAAAATTATGTCAATCTCGTGAAATCTTTCATTTAAGATTACATAAAATTCAGATGCATCACTTATAGTATGATAATCTATGGGAATTAATATTCAAGTCAATTAATACAAAACAAATAAATATTCAGCTTTAAAAGTAAATTTTAGTCGAGCGTACAATAAGAATAAAATTTTTATTTTTTTGAAACATACTTATTGCCTTCTATATAAAACCTCCATGGAAAATGCATAGCTTCTTCTGCATAATCAATATTGATTCTTGGTGATGTTGCAATGTAAAATTCTTCATTTTTATCGTTTTCAGTGATATAGAGTACATCACCGCACAAATCCTGCCCATAGTGTTTCATTGCAATTCCTAACGCTATACAAAGTTTCCCCGGTCCGTTTGAAATATTAATTCTGGATCTTTTATCAAGGGCTTCATAATCCTTGTTATACCTGTTCCTGGCCATGAAATCTTCTCCCGCAACAGGTTCTACTGCCCTTATCAGGACGGCACAAGGATTGCCTTCCGGTTCGGTGACTACATTCATACACTGGTACATTCCGTAAATATTAAAAACATAAGCGTATCCCGGCGGACCAAACATCACCTTATTCCTCTCTGTTATCTTCCCGCCATAGGAATGGGCTGCCTTATCCCCAGGCCCTTTATAGGCTTCCACCTCTACAATTTTTCCGATTAATTTTTGACTACCAATCTCGTGGACAAGATACTTTCCCAGCAAATCTCCTGCCACTTCAAGCGTATCCCGGTTATAAAAATCTCTGGTGAGTTTTTTCATTTGTATCTCTGACTACCTCTCTATCAGAAAATATATTATTGTTAAAAAATCTACGGAAGTACACTTGTTCTCATTATATATGACAACTTTATACAGCGTCAACATTTTTAAAGAATATGAAAATATTTACTGGTTTTCCACTTGTTTTTACAGTCATTTTATACTATAATTTTACAATGGTAGCACTTTCGCTTATTTTTATAAAAACTTGCCCTGCTTTTGCAATATACGGATGACAAATATTAATGACCTTAGGGGGAATAAAGTTGAGGATCGATATGAAAAACATAATGGCCGCCGCCGGTCTTTTGCACGATATTGGAAAGTTGATTAGAAGAGGCGGAGGCTTCGGAACCCATCATTACAATTCATATAGCTTTATAAAACAAATCTTTGAAAACTCCTGCATATATTCTGACAAGGAAGTTGATTACATTGCTAAACTAGCCCGTTTTCATCATGATAGCCAAGATGATCCCATTGACATTGAAAACGGAAAGAAAAATATCTATCTAAATATGCTTCGATATTCCGATGGCGACTCTGCGTCGGAACGAAAGGAATATACCGGTGAAAATGAACCCAGCGTGGAGACAGAACCTCTGTCAAGCATCCTCTCGGCGGTTAACAGCGCCTTTCTTAATGATGCGGTCATTCAGGACATACTGGTGTATTATCCGTCGGAACTTTATCCGTTTCATCCTCCGGAGAAACATGACGGAAGAGAAAAAACCCCGAATTTGGCAAGAAATGTGTTAGATAAATTCACCGACGAGGTAAAATACGAATTAAAAAGAAGTACAACAAAAGAACAGTTTATTTTATCTTTAAATTTTCTGCTTAAGAAATACACTTCTTTTGTCACTTCTTCCGGCAAAGAAGATATAAGGGATATATCACTGTACCACCATTCCTTTACAACCGCAGCCTTTGCGGTGTGCCGGCTGCTTGATTATGAGCAATTCGGAAACCGAAAGGAACAAACGTACATGCTTTTAACAGGAAGGATATACGGTATTCAGGAGTATATATTTGACAATATAAATAAAAATATAGAAAAACCATTAAAAAGAATATTTACACGTTCTTCCCTCATATCAGTATTAAACACAATAATACCATACCAAATTACCAGAGAACTTACTTTATATCCATTCAATATCATTTTCAGCGGCGGGGGAACTTTTTCAATAGTTTTGCCACAGGTATATAAAGATAAAGCAGAAGAAATTCTTGAAAATATAAAGTTGGACATTAGTAAGTTGTTTGAAAATAAAATTTATCTGGAATATGTATTAAAAGAATTCAAAATAAGAGAAGACCAAAACCTTTACTCTTTTGAAAAATATTTCAAAGAAGCCTCATACCAATTGAACAGCAAAAAATACAACAGGACTGTTGACTACTTGCTCTTTGACAACAGTGGACCTTATTATGTGTGCAAAAACTGCGGGATTAATACAAAAAAGCAAGGAATATGCACTGTTTGCGATATTGAAAACAAATGGATGGATATTCTTTTGGAGCACTTTAAAGTAGACTATCAAAAAACTGATATCCAAAATCTCCTGGAACCTTGCAGTCTTTTGCCTGAAACAGACAATCAACCATGTATATACTTTGATTACGCTTTTGCTCATGAAGATACCGGACAAATCATGGATATAAAACAGACAGGTAAAACCAGAATAAAAAAAACGGAGGACATGTGCAAAAACTGTTATGATAGAGACAGCTGTGATACCAAAGGGTATGAAGGGGATATAAGCTTAAATTGTCTTGCCGGCCTAAGCAAAAATGACCCTATGATGGCAACAGCAAAATTGGATGTGGACGACCTTGGCTTTCTTCTTTATGAGGTATACCCCTTTGAAAAATTTGACAAAATGTATCCTTTTTCAATTTCAAGATTATCGTATATATCCGATACCTTAGATTCATTTTTTACAACTTATTTAAAAAAGTTGATAGAAACACTATACGGTAATTCCGTACTGATATTGTACAGCGGTGGTGACGACATCCTTCTTACCGGAAAATGGGAAGACGTTATTAAAGCAGTAATTCAAATAGAAAGAGATTTTGGAAAATTTATAGCACGCTCAGATAACCAAAGAGAAATAACCTTATCTGCCAGTATAGTTTTTCATAGGTCAAACCGGCCGTTTAATGCGGTTATGAATAAAGTTACAGAAAATATGGATATTGTCAAAAAACATAAAGACGGTGTCATCATATCCGACTGTGTTTTAACATATCAGAATCTGAATTCGGCATTAATCAAAAGTAATGAACTGGCAAACCGGGTTGACAACCATGATATTTCGAGAAAATTATTATTTGATATGCTTAAATTGATTAATATGACAAATCAAGAAAGAAAAAGTGCCATAGCGGTAGCCAAAAAAGCCGCACTTTTCAATTATTATATGGAAAGAAATGTAATATCCAAAGAAGATTTATCCACTGAAAAAAAAGAGCATATCAGAAGCAGTTTGTACGACCTTGTCAATGTTGGCGCGGACAGTCTGGATTTCAGCAGGTTAGTGCTGGAGCTTGCAATAAGAAAAACAAAAGTGAGGAGTGAAGAGAATGAGTAAACCATATCAAAAAACAACAAATACCAAAAATGACCATTCCAAAATTCAAAATATGCAATCTGAAAGTATCCTGCCAGAAGACTTAAAAAAAGAGATAAACGATGGCTTTTTGGCAGACGGCATTTTAAAAGAAAACCTTGTGAATTTAATTGAAAACTATGCAAAAATATTAAGGAACAGTGATATTACCCAGAGCAGCATAAGAAATATCTACGACTCATTTAAAAGCCTTCAAATGCGGCTGCAGCAGGAATTTGTAAAAAATATACAAAACAATCTTGAAGATCTTGACATGAAAGAAACTGAAGCAGACGCCTACAGGCGGATTTCACCTATGATAAGGCTCATGAAAAACAAATCTTTTTATGCAATTGAAAAGAAAAAAAACGATCTAAAAAAGAACGATGAAAAAAACAAAAAAAATTATGACAGTTTGAAAGATTTTATTGAAATAGCCGTGAATAACGTAAAATCCAAAAAAGACTACGACGCATTTATGGACCTGTTTGAATGTATTGTGGCTAACTTAAAGAAAGGAGAGTAAAACGATGAAACTTATTAAGATAAAAAACATTAAAAAGATTATGAGAGTTAAAAGCGGTATCAGAATTGTGGGCAGTGATGAAGAAATAAGAATCGGAGGAGTGGATAATTCAATCATCAAGGACCCTTTAACCGGTTACCCTTATATTCCTGGTTCTTCCATTAAGGGAAATTTGCGGTCAGTGCTTGAAATAGCCAAAGGATACACAAAACCGTGTGATTGTGGTAAATGTACAATCTGCAAACTTTTTGGCAAAGCAAATAATAAAGAAACAGAAAATATAAGAGAACAGACAAGAATAATCGTAAGAGACGCTTTTATGACAGAAAAAAGCAAAAGGATTATCAACGAAGTACTGCCCTTTGGAGTTGAGATAAAAAAAGAAAATACAATAGACAGGGTCAAAGGAACTGCAAAACCGAGAACATTTGACAGGATACCGGCAGGGGTTGAATTCGAGGTAAATATTGCCCTCAAATTATTTGAAAAAGACACGGAAGAAGACTTGTTAAAGGCGCTTAATCTTGCTTTTAAGCTGGTGGAATACAATTATATCGGAGGTTCGGGCAGCAGGGGATACGGGCAGGTTGAATTCATTGACGGCGGGGAATGGGAATTTGACGTAGCCGCTGAAGTACTGCAATGTCTTTCATAAAATTTTCATAAAATGAAGAGGTGCAAAAATGATTTATAGGACAGACTTTAAGATAAACTCGCTGAATGTAAGGTTAATATCCCCTGTCATTTTTGGAAATATCGTTAAGACCTATTTTGATATTATGGATCAAAATGAAGTTTTATTACAACTGCAAAAATTGTTAAACTCAAATACGCTTATAAGCGACATGCTTCTTTTGAATCAATTGCCCGTTAATAGCTTCAATGCCGAAACCTTCCACGGCCAATCCGATGTAATAAGGGAAAAAAGAAAACATTACAGGGAATGGAAGAAAAACAGCCGGTTCCATTGCTCCCTCGGCGAAATAGAGAACATAAGACCGAGGACACAAATTAACAGAAAAACAGGGACGGTTGATGAAGGGTACTTATTTAATGAAACAAATTATATATACGATAGAAACAAGACATACTGTTTTTACGTATACACGAAAGACAAAAAAGTAGTTGACCTTATGGAAACAGCTTTAAAAGTGATAGAACTAACCGGTATGGGGACAGATATTTCAATCGGGACCGGGAAAATAGATTTTATAAAAACAGAAACAGGCAGAATATTTAAAGAAGACAAACAAATGCTGGCCCTGTTTGATAATGGAAATGAAGGATATCAACTGAATCTGGCATCCACAATATTTTTCAAACAGGTAATGGATGACGTCAAATTTATAAAATACAAAACATTGAGATATGACGGCAAATCTCTGAAAATTGTAAAACCTCCGTACTTCTACGCTGACAGAGGATGTATAATAAAATGCAAAAGTGCACGACCGTATATATCGGAGTACATACAAGATAATCAAAAAATTTTTATATATACATGTGTGTTTCCATTAAAGATTAATAGACCGGAGGGAAAAAGCGATGGATATAACCCCCTCAATCAACAGATATAAAATTGAACTTGAAATCCTATCCCCTGCATGTGTGAGCGGAAGCAAGGAAATTTCATACCAAAGTCATGAATATTTCATCCATGAAGGCAGGTTGTATTTTGTTTCAACAGAAGATATATTCAATCTTTATGAAAAAGGAATCATAAAAGAAGATGACCTGGACCTCGAATATAAAGAATTAATAGATAAGATCATGAAAAATGCCTATGCCAAAAAATATTTGCGAAGTGCCAGGCTTGACATGGAAATAGCAAACAAGCTGGAACTAAAGAAATTTGGGTACATTAAAAAGATTAACATGGATGAAGGCTCTCATGAAGAAAGGCCTGTTATTTTCGGCACAACCGTCAAAGGAATGCTTCGTTCCGGCTATCTTGCCTATTGGATCCATGACTGCCATTACAGCTATTCCAGAACTGACAGTCATAAATTAAAAAACCAATTAAAATTAGATTCAGTCAAAATAAATCACAAAGAAATAAAGGAAGACATTTTTGCCGATATTTTTGATAAAAATCAATATACAGTGATGATAAACACAAACAACAACGACAAACTTAAGGAAAATTGGATAGGATTGGAAGAATATAATAAAAGTCATTCAAACCAAATAAACGATGCTGAGGTCATAAAGCTGATTTTTAAAAATATTGTATGCCATGACCTTGTCCTTAAAGACGGAGAAATGGCAATTGAAAAAATTATAAAATTTCACAGAAAAAATAATAAAGAAAAAAAGAGTAATCATGATATCCCTCTTTATTTTGAAACACCAACAATTGGAAGTAAATTTACCGGTGAAATATGGTACAAATATGATACATATAATTATGACAAACAGCTTTCAATTATTTCTATTGAAAACAGCTGTGATGAAAACACTCCTGTGGAAGAATGTTTTGCAGGACTAAAAAAATTATCTCAAAACATTATTAATGCAGAATATGAAATGTTAAGCAAGACCTCCCTGGGCAACAGGATGAAAGACTTTTTCGAGCAGTTGAAAAAAGAAAATGAAAAAGAGGACCAGTTTGTTTGTAAGACAGGCTATGCAGGTATTTTGTCCAAAACTTTAATGGCCTTTGATAAAACTAAAATCAAAAACCATGACAATTACCTGCCCTACACAATCAATATCGCCCAAAAAGACATGATTCCAACGGGATGGGTAAAAATCAGGTATGAAAGGATATAAAATAATAATATGAGATTAAAGATAGTATTTGAACCTAAAAAGGATATTCTAATCCCCCTGCACTATAACCATATCATACAAAAAGAAATATACAGCCTTCTTGAGGAAAAATATTCAACTTTTTTACATGATGAAGGGTTCAGGTATAATGATAAAAATTTTAAACTTTTTACCTTTTCAAGAATGGTGATAGAAAATAAAGAAATACTGAAAAACTCCATCAGAATCAAACCGGGACACATATATCTTACCATTTCAAGCATCGATGAGAGATTTATATTTGATCTCATTGACGGATTGCTTAAGAAAAAATGCTTTGATTTAAAAGAAGGCAAACTTTGCTTGAAAGGTGTTTATGCAAAAAAAGATTACAAATACAAAAAGATTTCCGGATTAACCATATCGCCGGTAGTTGTGACAAAACCTTCCCAAACAAAAAACATGGCCTTTCACAGTCCACAAGATACGGATTTTATTATAAGTATAAAAAACAATCTGCTTTATAAATATAAAGCCTTTTATAAAGATGATTACTGTGGTAAACTTGATGTGAAAATTTTAGATGAAAACAAAATAAAAAAAGTTGTGTCTTTTTATAAACGCTGGCCCTATGATGCCTATCTCGGCGGATTTATTATAGAAGGAGATGATGAAATAGTAGATATTGCTTACAGTTGTGGAATTGGCAGTAAAAACGCACAAGGCTTCGGATGTATTGAATGTATTTCGGAAATCAACAAAATGGATAAATATGTAAAAATATTTTAATTTTTTTAATTTTTATGTTGTCGACCTCCGGTAATGCAAAAACCCCCGGGGGTCGACAACATTCCCTTTATTGATTTTACAAGGCTTTTAAGATTTTCATTGCAATACCATCCAATATGCAGTAAAATATAAATACAGATTTTATGCTGTTTCCACAGGTTTTTATAGCTCCTATGAGGAAGGAAAACCCTGTAAAGGATTATTCTATGAAAAACTTATCTGGTTTTTATAGCTCCTATGAGGAAGGAAAACATAATAGAATCAATAATGTGGATTTTGTTTTCCAAAGTTTTTATAGCTCCTATGAGGAAGGAAAACTTCTATTCTTATTATATTATTATTTTTATATTTTGGTTTTTATAGCTCCTATGAGGAAGGAAAACGTTCATGTGGTGGAGATAATTCAATAATTTTGTACTGTTTTTATAGCTCCTATGAGGAAGGAAAACCCCCCTTCTCTAACCCATTGAAGCATCTTGTCATATGTTTTTATAGCTCCTATGAGGAAGGAAAACTCGTCATTATCTGCTATATTAAATGCATTCATAAGGTTTTTATAGCTCCTATGAGGAAGGAAAACCTCTGCTTTATCTGGACTTGTAACCAGCGGAATAAGTTTTTATAGCTCCTATGTGGTTTCGGACTGTCCCTATGGTTTCTGGTTTATTTTCCCTATGGTTTATTTTCTATTTTGGTGATTGATTTTTAAAGAATGGAAATGATATAATCATTTGCAAAGGAAAAGTTCGTCGTTTCTTTAAACTTCAAAGAAGGGTGGTTAATGATGACTGACAGGGAATTGCTTGAGCTGATTGCGGTACAAGTAAGTAAAGTTACATCTGATTTAGATGAATTGAAACGTGGACAAGGGAATCTTGAAGAGGGACAAAGAAAGCTTGAAGAAGGACAAAGAAAGCTTGAAGAAGGGCAAAGAAAGCTTGAAGAAGGACAAAGAAAGCTTGAAGAAGGGCAAAGAAAGCTTGAAGAAGGGCAAAGAAAGCTTGAAGAAAGGCAGAAAAAGCTCGAAATGATTATGGAGCAAGAAATAAAGCCTAAAATTGAAGCGCTTTTTGATGGGTGGAAACAGAATTCAGAACAGTTGGAAAGAATAGAAAAAGAAGTGTCCAGGCATGAGGAAATCATTTTGCGCAGGATAAAATGACAATTGCGACTTGGGGACGGTTCCTCAGTCGCATGAAAATCGCATTCGACAGACGAACCGTCCCCAAGTCGCAGCCCTTCTTTCTGCTGAACCGGACTTTTTCAGTGGTTTCGGACTGTCCCTATGGTTTTTTGGTTTTTGATTTTGAGATAAATCTCCTCAAAACTATAGCAACATTGAGGCAGGAGTAAAAAAGAACCTCCTTATTTCGGACCTCGAGGGATACAATCCGAAACAAGGGGTTCAAAAAATTTAATGTATATGGAAAACGCCATGCTGTTTCATTTATTGGGAGTATTTTATTTATGAGCTGTTGACATATCATTGAAAACGGCCTTTTTTCATTCTACCGCCGAAACCCTTTTCAACAGTTGGGAAACCGTTTTCAGCAATATTTTTTTGCATATCATCAATCCTCTGGACGGCAGCGTCTCCTTGTTCCTGGGTCATGAGACCGCTGGTGACCATCTTGTTGACCAATTCTTTTTGCAATTCAGCCATCTTCTGGGAATAATTTGTCAAGTCAGCTTTCTGCTCATCGGTAAATTTGGAAACATCCACTCCAAATAATCCTTTAAAACCCAAACCGCCCATGACACCTTTTCCCATCATCATGCCATTGGTTAAACCATTGCTGTCCAGGTTTTCCAACATATCGTCAATCCGCTGGATGGCGGTATCGCCCTGTACTTTTGTAATTGTACCATTGTCAACCATAGCATTGATGAAATCCTTCTGCGTATCAGCCATCTTCTTCAATGTATCGGTCAAATCGGCCTTTTGCTGGTCGGTAAGTTTGGATGTGTCAATTCTGCCCATGCCAAATTCGCCGCGCTTTTCATGACCGCCGAATCCGCCTTTTCCCATTCCTTTCAGGAAGCCGGTTATGTCCCCGTCCTGAATGGCCTCATCAATTCTCTGGATGGCAGCGTCACCCTGTTCCTTGGTCATTGAACCATTGTCAACCATCCTGTTGATAAATTCCTTCTGCAAATCAGCCATTTTTTTGGCATAATCCGTTAAATCGGCTTTTTGCTGGTCGCTAAGGTTGGATACGTCGATTCCGAAAAATCCTCGCACGGTTTTTGCGACAGGAGTATCCGATGTGGCGGCAAATACTGAAAAAGGTACTATCAGCATCATAACAACCGCCAGGATTGCCAGTATCTTCTTGCTTTTCATCAATTCCACCTCCCTTCATCCTTTGATGGTTTTATTCTATCCATGGAATGTGTCCAACACGTGTCTTTTATTTTAAAAAAATATGAACTTTTTATGAACATTAAATTATCTTCTTCCCCATCGTGACCTCCACATAGTGCTCCTTCCTGTCATCAAGCAGCGGTACTGCCCTATTTTCTGATTCCTTTCCGTCAAGCTTTATCATTTTTACGCCTCTATTTACTCTATCGGGATTCATTACATGGATTACATATTTTGTATCCTTATATCTGTATTCCATACGATAGCTGTCCCAATCTTTAGGAATGCAAGGGTCAATGATAAGCGTTTCTCCACGTTTTTTCAGTCCCAGGATATGTTCGACACCTACCCTGTACATCCAACCGGCTGCCCCTGTATACCATGTCCATCCGCCGCGTCCGACGTGGGGTGGGACAGCATATACGTCGGCTGCCATTACATAAGGCTCAACTTTGTACCGGGCGGCTTCTATCGGAGTACGGGCATGGTTGACAGGATTGATAAGGTTAAACATTTCCCAGGCTTTGTCTCCATCTCCCATTTTTGCGAAGGCCAGGATTACCCAGATTGCTGCATGTGTATACTGGCCGCCGTTTTCTCTAACGCCCGGTACATAGCCTTTAATATATCCAGGTTTTAATTCACCTTTGTCAAAAGGCGGGGTGAGCAGCATAATAAGCCCCTCATCTCTTTTTATCAAATAGTGCTCCAGCGCTCCCATGGCTTCCTTCGAACGGTGCGGCTTTGCTGCCCCCGAAATCACCGACCATGACTGTGCAAGGGAGTCAATTTTACATTCGGGATTCTGTGCAGAACCCATAGGTGTACCATCATCAAAGTAAGCCCTACGGTACCAGCCGCCGTCCCATGCATTGGCTTCCAGGGATTTTACTATTTCCTGGGAAATGGATTTGTATCGCTCTGCCCTCTCAAAGTCTTGTTGATATTCACATATAGGAATAAAGCGGGCAAGCGTGGTGTATAGGAACCAACCCAGCCATACACTTTCCCCTCTGCCTTTATTACCCACTGTACTCATACCATCATTCCAGTCTCCTGAGCCCATTAAAGGAATACCATGCTGTCCAAACCTCAGCGCCCGGTCAATTGCCCGGACACAGTGCTCATAGACTGATGATTTTTCTTGAGACAGGCGGGGTATATTGTATCTCTCATCTTCACCTTCCCTCAGAAGCTCATCTTCTATATATGGTATTTCAATCTGAAGCACATTCCAATCCCCTGTATTTTCAATATAATCGGCAGTAACAAAAGGCAGCCATACCAGGTCATCAGAGAATTTGGTACGTATTCCTTTATCGGCGCCGCTTTCCTTTTCTGCAGCAGGGTGCCACCAGTGCTGGACATCTCCCTCAACAAACTGATGGGCAGCATGTCTCAATATCTGGCTGTGTGTTAATTCCGGAAGCACATAAACAACTGCCATCACATCCTGGAGCTGGTCTCTAAACCCGTATGCCCCACCAGACTGGTAGAAGGCAGACCTTGCCCATATTCTGCAGGATATTGTCTGGTACAACAGCCATCCATTTAAAATTAAATCCATAGAGATGTCGGGTGTTTTTACTTTTACTGCTCCCAGTGTATCCTCCCAAAATGCTTTTACCGATTGCAATTCTTTTTCTGCTTCATGAATACTCCTGTATTTTTTACAAATAGAAATAATCTCATCCACATCCTTGCTTTGACCCAGCAGAAAAACTATTTTTTTCTCTTCGCCAGCATCCAGGTCTACCCTTGCCTGCATTGATGCACAGGGATCGTACCCCGCCCCGGTCCGGTTGGAAAGCCTCTCGCGTTTTAAGGCTTCCGGGTTACTCATATCACCGTTATGTCCAAAAAATTCTGTACGGTCTCCGGTAAAACTGCGTTCTTTTTCAGATACATCCATAAAAGCAATTCTTCCCGGGAAGTCAGAATTATAACTATTTTCAATTAATAATATACCTGTATCATCATGCACTCTTGTTGCGATATACTGTGCGGTCAATTGATCGCTTACTCCTAATACAGGCCGTATATAGTATGTGGCTGACAGACTTCTAGTTTCCTGTGACAAGTTTTTCAGCCTTATCATGCAAATTTTTACAGACTCCTGTCTGGGCACAAATTCTATGAGTTCCTGTTTAATGCCATGGCTGGTATGTTCAAAAATTGAATAGCCATGTCCGTGCCTGATAATATAAGGTTCTGCTTCACGTATTGGCAACGGAGTAATAGACCATAATTCACCCGTGTCCTCATCTCTTAAATAAAACACTTCTCCATTGGGATCGCTGACCGGGTCATTGGACCAGGGTGTCAATTTATTTTCCCTGCTGTTTTCCGACCAGGTATAACCTCCTCCCGATTCGGTTACCTGAAAGCCAAACCGTTGATTCGAAATGACATTCATCCATGGAGCCGGAGTATGCTGATCTTCTTTTAGTTGTATAATGTACTCTTTCCCATCAGCACTAAATCCGCCCCAACCGTTATAGTAGGATAGTTCTTTAATCTCCACTTTTGGCATTTCATATATCTTAGGCTCTTTTTTCCATTCTTTTATACCGGGTAAAGCCAGCTTGTCTGTTTCAAGTTTTACTTGTGAAGATAAAGGACCATCATCTCCTCTTAGTACAATACGCGCAACGGTTAGCAATAATATTTTATCTTCTTCCGGCATGGTCCTGCCCGACCTGATGAATACCCCTCCCGGTTTATCTTGAAGTTCCCGGGCATGGCTAACCGAAACGATATCACGGAGCAAATTTTGTAAAGGCTGCGTGTAACTGCCTTCATCCTCATTCAGAATAACCAGGTCAACACTTAAGCCTTTCATTCTCCAATATTCGTGGGCCTTTAATACTTGATGGACAATATCCATTTCATCGGTCTTCCCAATGATCACCAATACAATTGGAACGTCACCGGAAATGCCATATGCCCACAAGGCCGGCTGTCCTTTTTTATTATTCTGAATGATACTCTCCCGTCTTCTACGCAGCGGACTGGCGAAGAGGATTTGTGAAAGCATATTCTGGAAAACCTCTTCTTCCCCGGATTTAAGTCCCAGGTACCTGGTCTCTACCTGGCTGCGCGTCCAAGCTAATTCAAAAGCACGGGCAACAGCAGCAGCTTCCTGGTATTTTTGAGTTAATTTTATTATTTCTTCACGGTTGTTACCTACTCCGGTAATATATGCAATACGGGCAGTTTGACCCGGCCCTATCTTTACCCTGCATCTTAAACTCATGACAGGGTCCAATACCGGCCCCACTGTATTTGATAAAGGCTGGTCTACATCCATTGCTAAGGGATTGGATAGGTTTCTACCTCGGCCTATAAATTTTGTGCGGTCTGTCTCATATTGGATGCCTCCAACAGCCTCACCTTCCACCATCACAGTATGCACTGCCCATATTGTGTTTTTCCCCTCTTCTCTGGGCCTCCTGTTTGCTAACAGGCAGTTGTATTCCGGAAGGAATTCTGTCCTTACAAACAGGTTGCTAAAAGCAGGGTGTGCAACATCAGCTGATTGGGAAGTCAGGACAACTTCAAAATAACTGGTTACTTCCAGCGTCCTGGTATGCTCACTGTGATTGGTGAGTGAAATTCTTCTTATTTCCGCATTATCCTCAGGTGAAACCACAATTTCGGTATGGGTGTCAATATTCCCATCTCTTCGTAAAAATTCTGCCTTGTCAGCCGAAAAAACCACCTTGTATTCTTCCGGTCGGTCATAATAAGGTGCATAGGTTGCTGACCATACATTGTTGGAATTTAAATTTTGTATATAAAAGAACATCCCGAAATTTCCAAAACTTAAATCTTCACGCCATCTTGTTACAGCATTTCCCTGATTTCTGCTATACCCCGAACCGCTGTCGGTGAGCATTACCGAGTAACTTCCATTTGAAAGAATATGTGCCTGTGGAAGAGGAGAACCCGGTATTCCTAAAATTCTTACAACTTCCTCATGTTCCTGCTCTATCGGTTTAAAAGGTTCTATCTTTTCTTTATGTTCTTTTGTTAAAATTACCCGGGTCGGTACTCTTTCCTGCAGCAAAAGTTCTGCTGACTTCACCATTGGCTCGGCATGAAAACGGTTTTGCATAATATTATGATTGAGATAGTTTACCAAAGCCATTAAACTCATACCCTGGTGATGTACCATAAAGCTTTTTACAATACTGTTTTTCTGGTTATGTGACAGCCTTTCGGGAGTATAATCTATTGACTCGTAAAACCCGTACAGGCCCTCGGCTCCTTCTTCCTTTAGTTGTTTCATATTGGCAGCGGCATTTACAGGATCAACCATTAATGCCATTACAGTTGCGTAGGGTGCTACCACCATATCATTGGATAAACCTCTTTTTAACCCCAGCTCGGGAACTCCAAAAGCCTTATATTGATAGTTAAGGTTAATATCAAAAGCGTAATATCCCGATTCGGATGTTCCCCACGGCACCTGTCTCTGCCTGCCGTATTTCCGCTGGCTTTCCACTACAAACCGGTAGGTTTCGTCCCAAAGGGTATTCTTATAGTTACGCATAATCAGCAGGGGCATCAGGTATTCAAACATGGTCCCTGTCCATGATACCAGCCCCTTATATCCGTCCACCATGGTAAGGTTGCGTCCTAATCTATACCAGTGCTTTAGGTCCACTTCCCCTCTTGCAATAGCTATAAAGCTTGTCTGACGGGCCTCAGAAGCAAATAAGTCATAATAGGATTTTGTCAGCTGCTCTTCCTCAACATTGTAGCCTATAGAGAACAATTGCCGTTTGCTGTCAAACAAAGGCACAAAACTTGTCCCGTCTATGATTGTTTGTATCCTATTTATCAAATCATTGAACACATCTAAAGCTTTTAAAATATTTATACTGGATCTTTCCAACTCGTTTTTTACTTCCCTAGCCCATGCAAGAGTTGCATCATGCTGACTATTTTTCTTTTTAACTCCCTCTATAAATCCTATTGCCGCATCAATACGG
Organism: Petroclostridium xylanilyticum; assembly: GCF_002252565.1. NCBI lineage: Bacteria > Bacillati > Bacillota > Clostridia > Eubacteriales > Oscillospiraceae > Petroclostridium > Petroclostridium xylanilyticum. The sequence goes on along the minus strand of NZ_NPML01000002.1, from coordinate 230,861 downwards.
GGTATAGACTGCCTGCATACCTCGTTTAATCCGGCTAAAGATGAACTTTGCTGCAGCCTGTCAAAAATATCTTTTATTTCCCTGGAGGCTTTTGCATAAACATTTTTCTCCTCTTGTATTGCTTCAGGCATAGTATCTATAAGTCTTACCCATGGCATAAGCTCTTTTATATCTTTTTCAAAAGAAGATAACATATGATAAACCTTGGTTAACCACTTATATTTACTCTGTTCACCAGCACTATTTAGCTTATTATCACTTTGTAATAAATGCTGCAGGAGATTATTCCATTTTACTAATGAAATGTCTCTGTCACGAACAACTTCTTCAAGCAATTGGGTATCCAAAGGAACACCATTATCTTCTTCCTTTAAAAGATGAATAGTATCTCTCAGTCCTAATACCAGGTTCATATCCGCTAACGGTTTACCCATATATTCTTTAAGGCCCTGTTTTAAGGTCATTAAATATCCAATAAAATTTCCACTATCTACAGTCGAAATATACCGTGGTCTTAAAATTTCAAGCGTCCTGGTATCATACCAGTTGTATAGATGTCCTTTCCATTTTTCCAGTTTTTCCACTGTCTTTAATGTATTATTTAGTCGTTCTCCCATCTCAAGGATACCCATATATCCCAAATCCCGGGCTGCCAATACGGATATCAGCGCAAACCCGATATTTGTGGGGGATGTCCTGTGCGCTATCCCATTTGGAGGGTCTTCCTGGTAATTATCCGGTGGGAGATAATGCTCCTGTGCTCCAACAAAATCTTCAAAATACCGCCAGTTTTTGCGCGCAAGCCGTCTTAACTCCTGCCTATCTTCGTCAGATAACTCTTCCACATTCTTTTCATCTACTATGCTTACAAAATAAGCAATAAAAGGTGCCGCACTCCAGACAACAAAAAGCAACAGTGCAACAAGCCATACCGGAGATGACAACAGTATTGCCACACCAAGAATGATGCCCCCTATTAAACCAGATACCCACATTCTCTTCCAGAAGCTTTTTATATCATTTTTTAAACGCTTTTCCGCATCGGCGGCCGTCACCCACTCCAGCGTATTTCTTTTGGTCACAAATACTCTAATGAGTGTTCTAATAATTGCATCGCCCATCAAGTATGCCTGGTACGGTAAAAAGACAAATAACAGAAGTACCTGGTAAAGCGTAGCCTTAAACCCATAAATGATGGTGCAGTGCCGCTTTTCACCACAAAACCTGTAGTTCTTTGCCAGAACTGCGTCCACTGTTGCAGTTACAAGAGAGAAAAACAGGGTGAGCACTGCAAAAGACAGCCATACCAGACTATTCCCCGGTAATACTCCAAAAGACAATGCAATTAGGATTGTAAGGGCAGGAGCCGTCAAACTTCTCCGCATATTGTCAAATATCTTCCATTTAGCGATTGTGGATAGAGAGTTCCTTACCAGTTTCCCCTGTCTATCTTTCACTCTGGACGCCAGCCAGGGTATAAGCTGCCAGTCTCCTCTCACCCATCTGTGCAGCCGGGCAGCATATGCACTATACCGCGCAGGATATCCGTCTATAAAATCTATATCGGTTACAAGCCCGGCCCTTACATAAGAACCTTCTAATAAATCGTGGCTTAGTACGGTATTTTCGGGTATAGCATTTTTTAAAGCTTTTTGAAAAATATCAACATCATAGATTCCCTTTCCGGTAAAAATACCCTCTCCAAAAAGGTCCTGGTAAACATCAGAAACCGCCGTGGTATACGGGTCTACCCCTCCCTGACCCGCAAATACACGGGAAAAGAAAGAACGGTTGGCACTTACAATATCCACATTAATACGGGGTTGAAGAAGGCCATAACCTTCCACTACTATCCCCAGTTTTTCATCCAATACCGGCCTGTTGAGCGGGTGAGCCATGGTTCCGATAAGCTTTTTTGCCGCATCTTTGGGTAAACTGGTATCAGCATCCAGGGTGATCACATATTTGATTTGAGGAATCTTGGATAAGTCTCCGCTAATCACCGAAAAACTGGTTTCTTTTGATCCCTGTAACAGGTCATTTAATTCAATAAGTGCGCCCCTTTTACGCTCCCATCCCATCCATTTGTTCTGTACGGCATTATACTGCCTGTATCTATGAAAAAAGTAAAAAATATCCTGCTCTTTTGAAGCATAGCGTTCATTTAATTCCTTGATACCCAAAATAGCTGTCTGAATAATTTTTGTTTCTTCCGGCATTTCTTCCTGTGGTGCATCTTTATAATCTCCTACAAGAGCAAAAAATAAATTTTTCTCCCTGTTGGCCAGATAAAATACTTCCAATTGACTTACCAGTTGCCTTACGCGCTCTTCATTAGGCAGGAGGGTTGGAATAACTACCATTGAAGTCTCATTTTCAGGAATACCATTTTCCAGCTCCAACTTGGGCAGTATAACCGGCCGGGATATGCGGGTGCTTACCCAATTCACAATGGCTACGGCTATATCACTTGCAGGAATAAGCACCACTATGCCGGCAAGAAGACTTAGCCATATATTATTCCTCCCTGTAAACCTATATGCATAGGAAATAAAAACACCGGCTATCACTGCGGTAATAAGGATAATTGAACTTAAATACAAAAATGTAGGATGATTTTTTGCAGCCTGAACAATTTTTTGCATTCCTTTTGGCTTGTAGCCAATCTTATCATTTAAAACTGCCCTCCCTTTTCCTATCAAATAATATCCTACATGCCCTAGTCTTTCATCGTCCGTATTATCTTTCGAAACTGCCTGCGCACATTCTATAGCTTTTCTTGCAATCTGGGTTTCATTGATTTTAGCAGCCCTGGATATTCTCTCAATTTCATGCCTGTAATAATCCCTCGACGCAAAATCCATCCGGGGATAAATGCCGGCAGGGTCCTGACGAAGTATTTGTTCCACCTGGCTTAAACATTCAAAGATGCCTGACCAGTCCAAAGCAGAAACCAGTCTTAAACTTGTAATGGAATTCCCTATGGAAATCTGTCTTGCAGCTTGCTCCTGGTGTTCTTGCTGGATAATCTTTTCAGCTGTATTATCTTGTTCAACCAGTCTTTCATCCAGGTATTGCAAAATCGGTGCGGCTTTATGCTGCTGCTTTTTAAGTCTTTGCAGCAAGTGTTCCGTATAGGATGGCGTTAATTTTTCCATTCCTTTAATATTTTCTTTCATAAGCTGCACCAGGACTTCAGGTGGTTGTTCCAGCCTTGACAGTAACAGGTCAGCAGTTTCATCGGCTTTTAAAAATTGCTGTTGTGAATTTATTATCTTTTCGCAAATATGCCTGATGTTTTCAATTAAAGCAATACGGACCATGATTGCCATCGCCCACAGTTCTCCACTGGAAAGTAAACTTTGGGATTGGTATGCCTTTATAAAACTGACCAAACTTTTTTCATTAAACCTTCCATCGGTATGCGCAACCAATTCCAGTGCAATTGCATATACTCTAGGATATCCCCTTAATGGTCCGCTTTTTAAAACCGGAAGTTGAGAACAGTACTTTTTAGATAGGCTTTGCCGGATTTCTTTAACCTGCTGTTCTATAATATAAAAATTATCAAGCAGCCATTCAGCTGCGGAAGCCGTTGGCTTCTTATTTTTAGCATATTCATTTAGTTTGTTGTATACTGCAGCAATCAATTTATAGTTATCATTCATCCTTGGAACCAGCCAGGAAATCGACCTCGTATCATCGGCAACGATATGATTTCTGGCTATCTCAACAGCATGCCTTTCTAATTCTTCAGGACCCAGTAAAGCATCCTGTATCTCTCCTGCTTCCTTATTACTGTGGCTGAAATGCCTGTATATCAATACGAATATGACAAAAGCTGCTAAAACAATAAACATCGCATTCAGAATATCGGTCATATTACTCCCCATTCCTTAGTTAGTATTTACAAGTATTAAATCCTGCTTTTTTACATATAATGAATGGCAAATTTTAGTGCATTTTGGGTGTCCTATAAAATATCTTACCCAAATTGCTAAATTTTCATAAGTTAACAATAACTTATATAAATTTTTTTAGGAAAAACAATGGAAAACAATGGGGACGGTTCTCATTGTCAAGATTTGCTAACAGCAGTTCTATTAATACCTGTTATCCTAAAATATATCCAGAACAGACATAATCTCTATTTCCCTAGCTCTGTTCAAGTAATTTATCAACAAGAACCGTCCCCATTGTTTTTCGACGCAACTGGTCACATTTGAGGTGTGAATGGCCCGGTTTAGGGTTTTAATTAACCGTCTTATCCGTCAAAAATGATAATATAAATAAAAATAATCTCCTCCATTTTAAGAAGAGATTATTTTTCCTTTTAATTCTTTTAACCTGTGTTTACTCATAAAAGCTACTTTATCAGTTTCTAAAAACTCAATTTGATAGGTTCTGTTTCCTGTTTTCCTGATTTTATGAATTTTATTTTTGTTTACAATAAAAGACCTGTGCACCCTTATGAAATATTGCGGCAGGCTTTGCTCCAGCCCGTTTAGCGTCTGTTGTACACAGTACACATTTTCAGCAGTATAGACCAATAAACTCTTTTTCTGTTTTTCTATGAAAAGTATGTCTTCGGGTGTTATAAAAATAATTTCATTATTGTTTTCTATAATAATTTTATTTGCTTTTCTTAGAACAGTTTTTTCTTTTTTTACTTCATTTGTTAATACACTGATGGTTTCTATAAACTTTTTTATATCAATCGGCTTTAGGATATAATCATACGGATGTACACCGAAAGAGTACATCGCATATTGTGAATGTCCCGTGATGAACACAAGTTTTGTATCAGGACTAACGGTATGGATGATTTTTGCAACATCCAGTCCATTTAACTTTTCACTGGCATCAAGTTCTATATCCAGCAGCGCAATATCCGGTAGATACTCTTTTGCAAAATCAATCGCTTCACTGCTCTTTGAGGTATCAAGAATTTGAAAGGCTGGTGCACTTTCTGATACTAATTGTTTAATAAATTTTCTGGTGTAATCTTCATCTTCTAGAATTAAAATGCTGTTCATCCATAACGCCCCCTATTTTTAAGCTCTGTAGAATATCTGATTCATAGAAGTACCATATACTACAAAACTTAGTAATAATGTAACATACCATGGTATTTACTGCAGTATACCAAATCATCCTTATACGACAAAATTAGTAATAATACGACTTTAAAATCCTTTACAACCAACTTGTAAACAAAATTTATACAGACGATTCAAGTTATAATCTAATTTTACCATAATAATACATTGAATACCAATACAAAATTTCCTACAAATACCAACAAATTTCGACATATGTATACTATAAAATATTCAGATTGCAGCAGGACTTTAGGTGCAAGCCTCTGAAAGATAGGGTCTTACAATGCTTTAACCTATGTGGTAGTATAAATGCACACAAAAAAAAGAGCAGGATAACCTGCCCGTAATATATTGAGACCTGAATTTTCCGTTATCTTTAAATATAGCCCGGTAAAATATATTATTTAAGTGCTTCATCCACCTCATTTAAAGTGATCATTCCTTCATTAAATTTATAAGATTTAATTTTAACATTGTTATTGCTAACCTTTATTTCAACAGGCATATCCGCCATCGGAATGCTTTTTATCTTTTTCCCGCCGGCTTTACAATCCAAAACCTCAATAACTGCCTCGTCCATGTTCTTTACAAAAAGCAAATCATCGTGCCAAAATATCTTTTTTGAGCCATTTACTTTGGTTATTTTCTCTTTTTTAGATACATCAACAAGCTGCAACTCATCAATTGTCCGATCACTTTTGTTTAAAGAGGATATTTTTAAAAGAACCATGTAGTTGCCCTGAGGAGAAATTTGCGGGTTCATTGCACTGTCCATAAAAACTTTTTTATCCCCATTATGGGTGTTATAACTCTTTATCAGCGGTTTTGTCCCTTCGCAATAGTCATAAAACAGTTCTTCATTACTTTTCCAGCAGAGTAAAACTGTTTCCTGATGCATATAATTTGGATATTTGAATGAATCAACTTCAGCATATTCCTTAGTTTCTATGTTGTATATGAATACTTTCATGATTGCTTCATTATTCTTGTCTTGCTTGCCTATAAGAGCCACTTTATTTCCTAGAACGTCATAATCAAATATGCTTAGATTAACTTCTCCTGCTAACGGTTTTAATACTTGTTCTTTCGTTGAATAATACATGGTTTTGCCTAAAATGAAATCGCCATTTTCCAGTTTTGTAAAGACAGGCCTGTTTTCCAACCAGGGTTTGTAATAAAATGAACCCATTACTTTGCCGTTATTCACAACCTCAAATATCATACTTCCATCATCAGCTATTTTTTTTGATTGGATAATATTAATATCTGCAGGTGTTTTTTCATCTTTGATGGATATTTGTTCCTTTACGTCAACTTTTGTCTTTTTTATATCTTCAGCATGTTCTTCCAATATCTTATCTCTGACAAATAATCCGGAATTTATGCTTGCAAAGGATATTACTGTTACCCCCAAAACGCAAATAAGTGCTGCGATAATCCAAATGCCTTTTTTCATGAATTCCCCTCCTCGATTATGGTAAGTATACGTCAGTTGCCGCAGAATCTGTATTAGAATATACCGTAATATTTTGAGTACGCTTATCGTTATCATAGCTTAAAGTAATATTTCCTGTTCTTATTCTTGCACAGTATTGTTGCATAAAATTTTTTAGCAAAAATCAACGGTAATAAATACCTGTTGGTAAAATGAAAACTCCTTGTTAATATTAGTGGTAGTACCCAACCAACCACATTCTATTAACGAAGGAGTTAACAAACATGAATGATTGTACTACAGTTTTTGAAACTTTAAAAGGCTTTTTACCAATGAACTTACTGGAAAAAGCCGTTGACGAAACCGATGCAGACCACGGAACCAAGAAATTTACTGTTCTTCGGCAACTGAATACTATGATGTATGCACACTTGGTCCAGAAAGACAGCCTTAGGGATATTGTTACAGGTATTATGGCTGACCAGAAACTCCAGAAATATACTGGCACAATAAGTTTTTCACAGCTATCCCGCAAAAACAGCGACCGTGATCCGGATGTTTTTAGAAGGATATTTGAAGCTGTTCTTGCTAAACTTAAAAAGCATCACGGTATACGTATCATACCTGGTAGCTGGGGCACGCTAAAGATACTGGACGCTACTATAATAAGGCTTTGTATCTCTCTCTTTCCCTGGGCTGACTATCGGGAAACTAAAGCTGCAGTCAAGGTGCATACCCTGTACGATGTTCTTTTAGGTTACCCGGATCAGATTATAGTGACAGAGGGTATTATACATGACAAAGAGAAGATGGATTCCCTTATTACCAAACCCAACATCACATATATATTTGACCGCGGCTATTTAGACTACAAAGAGTTTGACAGGTACTGCAAGGAGGATATATTCTTTATCACAAGGCTTAAAAAGAATGCTGTAATGGAGTTAGTTAGTATAAACTCAATATCCCAGGGAGGCCCTGTACTATCTGATAAAGAAGTAATTCTCGGTGGCTTTTATACAAAGATGCAGCACTCCTTGAGAGTTGTGGAAGTAATCGACTCTTCTACAGGTGAGCCCTTTTATATAGCCACAAACCGCTTTGACCTTACAGGTGAGGAAATAGCTGAAATCTACCGTCTAAGATGGCAGATAGAGCTATTCTTTAAGTGGATAAAGCAGCATCTTAAAATCAAGAAGTTTTATGGTACCAGTTTTAATGCAGTCTTAAACCAGATTTACACGGCATTGATTCTGTTTTGCTTGTTAAAACTCATGCATATTCTGGTGGGTACCAATCATAACTTCTTGGAGATGGTAAGACTCATTGCAGGCGGACTGTGGAATACCATTGCCTACCTTAAAAAGTCTCTATCCACTGTAAAACCTCCAGGTCGCAAACGAAAGCGGTTTAATTGGAAGAGAGAGTACGTTGATTTCTACATCCAGTGTATGTTTGGTAAGGTTTCGTCATATTAAGTTTTTAAATTTAATATTGTTAGGCTTAGGTGGTCACTCCCCTTTTCTCTAACGTTAACCATAATTTTCTTATGGGTGCAGGTTATACCTGTAAATTATTACTATTGATTTTTGCTAAACTTTTATTTGCAACAATACTGATTCTTGCAATATAATAATTAATACCATACGCAGTCTCATCAGGAAAAGGATTGCCATTAGCCATGACATAATACGAATAAGAAGCACCATAATTTATATCGGTTCCTTTTGTTGCACCGGATATTCTCTTGTATCTTGCCCAGTTACCATTTGCTGTGTACAACTTACCTCTTATTGCACCATAACCATCCGATGAACTTCTTGCAAGCAATCCCTCCGGGTTTCTCTGTGCATACCAATCATCTGCACCCATTCTAATTTCATAATGCAAATGAGGACCGGTAACATTGCCAGATTGCCCAGTCTTTCCTAAATATGTGCCAGCTGATATTGTTTGACCTTCACTTATACTCGTTGAAAACTCACTCAAATGGCAATAATAATGATAAAATTTTGTGCTCGTATAAACAGGATGTATAGATTCTATAACAATATATTTTCCGTATGAAGAATTACCTAAATCTTTTTTCTTAATAACTTTACCCGCATATGTTGCATAAACACTTGTACCGATACTTGATGCAAAATCTAGTCCCATATGTCCGTAAGTACTACTTGAAGTTAATTTTTCTCCATATAAATAGCCAGCATTAACAGGAGAAGAAACTGGAGAGCGCATATCTATTTGTCCATATGCTCCAAAAACATTGGATACTGCTATTATGGAAATCGTAACTACTATCGTACATATAAAGATAAATGATCTTTTCAGTGTTTTACAAAGTTTATCCGTTGTTAACATCTTTATCCCTCCCATTTGTTATTTTAGAACAAAAGAGCCTGAACTTTTCCCATTGATTCTCTGTTCAACACTAATAATATATTTGAAAAATATAAGAAAAGCGATTCTATATTATATTTAACTAAGTCTTCACAAAGATCAAGATACTAAGGCGTAAAAACCTTTTTTGTCCGGTGACCTTATATGTATTATCATGACTTGTATACCTCCTCGTATAATAGTACCTGTACACAACAAGTTAGTTCGTGTCCAGGTTTATTTAGGTTTATTTATTTTACCAGTATTTAACTGGTAATTAACACTTCACATTACTGATTTATGGCATACTAAATGCCAATAATATACTTTGTCTACATAACATAAATAAATAATTAAATTGTTTTGTAGCAGCAACCGGGCTTGTGGAGCTTGTGAGAAAGTGGCTTGAGATTAGAAGTTCCCGGTGAAGGTTGTGGATAAAATTGTGGTAAACACACCTTTTGTTTTCCACAGTTTTATCCATCAACCTGAACCGGTGGAACTTCTTATCGAAAGACATCTTTTCCATAAATCCACAAGCCAACCCCAACCATCACTTCTTTTTTCTATTGCTACTGCCATTAGGCCAAGCTGCTGTTTCCCTTCCGGTCATCTAGTAGCACCAAATTTGTCTGTAAAAAACTCTTTACATTTTTGAGATACCGTAGCATGATTATACTGTAAAGTTAATCTGGGACTGGCTTTTGTCCTCCCTTTGGGTGATGGTTAGCTTTGCTATGCCCTTTTCAAGGTTCGAATAATCAAGAATCACCCCGCTTTTTTCCTTTCAAAAAGTTTTCAATATAATGCATAATAAATGCTTTATAACGAGATTTTCCATTCAAAAATCAGTATATTGATATAACCATATTGCTTGTAAGATGTTAATTCTAAATTTTTGTTATATTTTATATATTCTTGATACATTCCCAAAATCCTTCTAATTTTCCTAACTGGTCACTTTTACGGCGCAACTGGCCACATTTGAGGTGCGAATGGCCCAGCTTAGAATTTAAATTAACTGTCAGGAGCCAATAGGGACGTGGAGCCAGGGAGCCAACAGGGACGGTTCTCATTGTCAAGATTTGCTGGGAGCCAACAGGGACGGTTCTCATTGTCAAGATTTGCTAACAGCAGTTCTATTAATACCTGTTATCCTAAAATATATCCAGAACAGACATAACCTCTATTTCCCCAGCTCTGTTCAAGTAATTTATCAACAAGAACCGTTCCCATTGTTCTGCAGTCTTCTTGTAAATAAATCAATTTCAATGAAATTGTATTTATAGCTTCCTTCATAATTTTTGTATATGATTATAAAGTTTACATTATTATGTGTGATTACATTTTCATTTACTGTATAACCATTATCTTTGTAATATTTAATAAATTCGTCATAGTTTAGTTTAGTATAATACGTTACCGCTGTATCTGAATGTCTGAAAGCAAATGCAGTAGATGGAGGCAAGGGTAATGTTGTAAAATTCCTTAAATCTTCAGAATATGATTTATGTTCTTTTGCGTTATTAAAATTGACATCAAAACTATACCTGAAGCTGGAATCAAATGCCCGTAAAACAAATATTCCGATAGCTGAAAGCACTAACAAAACTAGTACTAGCAAAATTGCAGCAAACAACTTTTTTTTCAATATATTATCCCCCTTTAGTGACGTATTTTAGACTTTACAAATTCAAACAAGTGAAATGGACAAGTTCATTGCCCTGTGTTTAAATTAAGATATCGTTCCAAAGCCAGATCCCAAAAGGCAATGAAACTATGTCCGATAAAGTTAAGCAATTAACGAGAAAATCAATAAAATCAAAAATTTCCATAAACTAGTTTATTAATATCACTATATGCATTTTCGGCATATTTGTTGAATTCTAATCTATGTCTATATTGGTTTTGGTTACACTTCCGAAATCATCGTACATTTCCTGATAGTGTATATATCTTGTAGATGTAGACCAATTATCTTTTACCATTAAAAAATCGGCAACGTCATATTCCTTATACCCAAAAATAGAAACTGAGTGATTACTATAATAGCCGGTTGCTATGTTAAAAATCACCGGTCTATTACGATCAATTTCATTTGTGAAGGTACTAAACGACCAAATATACACGTTGCTTGCGTTAATATCGTATCCCCATTCGTCAAATACATCTTCAATTATATTGTCAATTACAGTAGGATTTGTTCCACCTTCAGGTGTGTATCCATGGTCCTCTGCAACATCCAAAACATCATTATAAATTTTGGTGGTAGAACTTGGAATATCGTCATAACCGTTATTATGGCAATAATATGACATAGCTGTTATTGATACCAGGGTACAGTCATTATCATCACCGAAGTCATCCATATCCAAGCCCGGAAAACCAGAGAGACTATTTCCGTCCTCATATCTGTAATCCTCATACCTGTCTATCATATAGTCAAATCTATCATCAATAACATAGCCGCTGATTTGACCGTCATAGGTTGCTCCTATATAAGATTTGTAACTATCCTGGATTAATTTTTTTATTTCATGATTTCTCTTATACTATTGGAACTACCATTTTGCGACATTTTGTGTTTTTTAATATCTTTTTTATCGGGAATTTTTTTTCTATCCATGTCGTAATATTTCCCATCAGAATTCAGGAAATATTCTAATGGACCATTATATACAATTCTGCCTTTACGATTATTTTTGTTATTGGAACCTGAAAAATCATTCACCTCAACATCAGAAAGAATGCCTTCTTCTAGGCTTTCTTCAAATATAGGTGTTCCGCTGAATGAAAACTCTTGAATCGGCATTTCGTCTTCATTGGCTGAAACACATATATAACCGCTTTCATTGCCATCAGTATTCAAGCAAAATGTATAACCTGTTATAGCATCATCTACGTCATAGAGAGTGTATACTTTGTTTATCATTGTATTCTTGTTCCAGGTCCCACTATTGTCCATGTTTTTCAAAACGAACAGCAGTGCTATATCGGCAGCTTCACTTTCACTAAAGAATGGTTCTGCTTTCTCATAACCTCCGTTTTTAGCAAATATTTGAGAACTGGAACTCAATAGAATTGATAAAATTAAAATTACAGACAGTAATTTTTTCATAGTAGTAACCTCCTTAACTCTATTTTTTATTTGCAACAATAAGCACATCACTTTTTCAGCCCAAGGGAATCACCACGCTTTTTTTCTTTCAAAAAATTTTCAATATAACGTATACTATATAAATTACACTTAATACATTACATTGGTGGAAACAGCAGCATGTACTCCATGTTTTGCCGTCGGCTTATAACGGCACCCGTGCCGGAATAAGCCTAAAATCTCCCTCCATGGTGATTTTCTGACAGCAACATTCCATATATGTTGCTGCTTCCCCGTCATAACGCATGTAATATATTTAGTGTTATTGATATAGATGCTTTAGGGAAGTCAATAAGGACGGTTCTCATTGTCAAGATTTGCTAACAGCAGTTCCATTAATACCTGTTATCCTAAAATATATCCAGAGCAGACATAACCTCTATTTCCCCAGCTCTGTTCAAGAAGAACCGTCCCCATTGCTCCGTACAAGAAGAACCGTCCCCATTGCTCCGTCTTGCTCTAAATCGTCTTAATCAGTATAATGAAACTTTAATGGAACAGAGGGAGTACAAAATTCATTTGAATTAGTAATATCTGAGAAAATTAAAGGTTTAAAAAGAATATTGCTTTTTTCGTTTACCTTATATGTTACTATAACTTCATATATCTTTACGTTTTTAATTTCAGCTTCTGTAATAGATTTCTTATACTCTTTTTTTATATCTTCAGTTAGCTTATCATCGTAATTCCATTTAACACTTGTTATTGAAAAAAATTTAGTAAAAAATTCCGGTACATCTACTGTAACTTTAAAGTTATTGTTAAAGTTTTCTGTTAGCGTCATAATTCTATAACTAACTGTTGATTCCTTTCCAATAACAGGTAGTTTATGTGGTTCAATAGGCGACTCAACAACAGATAATATTTTATTATTGGCCATGTTATGTGTATTTATGTAATACATTCCAATCTCTTTTGTTATTTTCTTATCTGTATTTAAATTTAACTGTAATTTATCAATATAAACATTAGTATCTATTTTATTTGGAAGTATATTTACTTGTAATTCAAAATTTTTTATATTATCACTATCGTTTATGTTCCAAATAAAATTATCTGACTCCATAATAATTTCTTCATTTTGTATTAATGATATTGACTTCAGTTCTTGTTTAATATCTTCTTCTATTTCTTCAATCGCCTGTGATGAGTTAATTTTACCATAAAACAAGATAGATTCATATGAATTTGGATCTATATCATCATTTAGTGTTATTAATGAATTATATTTATCAAATTCAATAAGTTCCATATACGACAATGATTGATTATAATTTGCTACTTTACTATTACATGAAGTTAATATTATTATGATAGATATAAAAATAACACAAATACTTATTTGTTTCATTACAGGCCTCCTCTTATTACGCTAATTTATATAACCTATGCATAGTTTTTGAAACTTTAAAAGGCTTTTTACCAATGAATGTTCTGGAAAAATCCGTTGACGAAACCGATGCAGACCGTAGAACCAAGAAGTTTACTATTTTATATTGTTAGACTTAGGTGATCACTTCCCTTTTCTCTAACACTACCCATAGTTTTCTTATATGTCCAGGTTATACCTGTAAACTATTACTATTGACTTTTGCAAAACTTTTATTTTCAACAATACTGGATATAGATATATAAAAATATTATAGAAATATTATAGAACAATCAAAAAATGATTGTTCTATAATATTTTTATATACTTTAAAGTGAAACTTGTTGCAAAGTAAAGTACCCATCATATGCTGCAGATTTGCCATCTCCCTCACCATATTCATCACGATAATTAGGATTATCATAGTCTTTTACACAGGTGAAGGTTGCATAATCATAGGTATATCTGTAAATTATTCTCCCTTTATAACCTGAAGAAATTGTTCTTGTATATGTAGTACTACAAGTTACCGTTGTAGAAGCCCCTATAGTAACACCTGTATCCGCTTTGACTTGAGCAACTGCTGTACTTGCACTAACTCCGCAAGTTGTGTTAACAGAGCCCGAAATTGTGAAAGATTGTCCTTGCTGATATGCAATTGTAGCAGAACCAACGTACCAGTCTGTAACTGGATAATAATCATTAATCTGATATATCCTTACGTTTTCAATACGATGTGTATGCCACCTCAAATCCAAATCTTGTGTCGTAACATCACCTAGAGTCGTTGAGGTGTTATCTGAGTTGTCAATATGACTGCTTTTTTCTTGTTCTGCAATTTTTTGCGCTTCTTCCAAGTCATATTGCATAGTTGTAGTTACTTCATGTGGAATGTCCAATTTCTCTTCAGTTACATTCCCCAACGGTTTTTTTGATTTTGCACTTGCAGACACTGCAAAAACATTAAAAGTCAATGCCAAAACAGTCAATGAGCATATAATTTTTTTCATGATAATTATATACCTCCCTAATATTTCTTCGTTTTCTTTCATTTTTTCACTCAATCATAGAATTTCAACATTTTCAAAACATGCCATATGGACAGATATTGCATTGCTGCACAATTATGAATGATGTTGTATGACCTAATAACACTGCGTCTTTCTTTCAGTATCACGGCCATTGGTATCCACATAATCTCCGGCAGCAAACCTCCCATATCTAACGGGGTCATAGCCCTTAATTCCTTCGTTCTGCAGTCCATGAGGTGGATGTCAGTCAAACTCCACCACGGGGTCTTTGTCCTTATAGTGAAAATTCATCCCAACTATCCGGCTCATTTTGTCAAGGTTCAAATCTATCATCAAGTGTGAAAACGCTAGTTTTACTTAGTTTTACTTGCGTCTCTTGCACCGCTTGGTTATCCTTTCCATCGCAAGAATAAGGCTGTCAAAAGTCAGCGTAAGCCGAACACAGTATTGCCCTTGAGGGCTTACAATGACGATGTATCTTTTTATATGTGGTGCAACTTATGCTGCTTTAGGTCTTCTTATGTCATTTATCATCTTCTTATGTTAATCATTTTTTATAAATCTTTTGACACTACCCATTTAACATTGTAAAATCTTTTAATAAAAAAACATTCTGATTTTGTTCGGCGATCTTATATGTATTATCATGACTTGTATACCTCCTTAACTCTATTTTTTATTTGCAACAATAAGCGCATCACTTTTTCAGCCCAAGGGAATCACCACGCTTTTTTTCTTTCAAAAAATTTTCAATATAACGTATACTATATAAATTACACTTAATACATTACATTGGTGGAAACAGCAGCATGTACTCCATGTTTTGCCGTCGGCTTATAACGGCACCCGTGCCGGAATAAGCCTAAAATCTCCCTCCATGGTGATTTTCTGGCAGCAACATTCCATACATGTTGCTGCTTCCCCGTCATAACGCATGTAATATATTTAGTGTTATTGATATAGATGTTTTATAACGAGATTTTCCATTCAGTGTATTGATATAACCATGTTGCTTGTAAGATATTAATTCTAAGTTTTTGTTATATTTGATATATTCTTGATACACTCCCAAAATCCTGCCGATTTTCCTAACTGGTCACTTTTACGGCGCAACTGGCCACATTTGAGGCGCGAATGGCCCGGTTTAGGGGTTTTAATTAACCGTCCTATCCGTCAAAAATGATATATAAACAAAAATAATCTCCTCCATTTTAAGAAGAGATTATTTTTCCTTTTAATTCTTTTAACCTGTGTTTACTTATAAAAGCTACTTGGTCAATAGAGGTCAATAGTAGGGTCAATAGGGACTAGGGTCAATAGGGACGGTTCTCATTGTCATAGAGGTCAATAGGGACGGTTCTCATTGTCAAGATTTGCTAGCAGCAGTTCTATTAATACCTGTTATCCTAAAATATATCCAGAGCAGACATAACCTCTATTTCCCTAGCTCTGTTCAAGCGTCCCCATTGTTCGTGTCTCATAAGAACCGTCCCCATTGTTCCATACATTCGCCACACAATAAGAACCGTCCCCATTGTTCGTTCATAGATTTGCGACTCTGGAGTCATAAATCTACACATTTCCTTTTGTACTATTTTTTGTAAAACTTTAAACGAACCAGCTATTCATGAAGCTTCTCTACATAAAAAACATTTTTTTCAACGTCAATGATGATGACCTTTTCCCCCTGTCTTATATCCTGTTGGTTAATAGACCGTGCAGGAGCAGAATATGTACAGTCATTAACAACGTAACGGATTCTTCCAAATTTATCTCCATAAATTGATGAAGTCACAACGGCATCGGTACCCTGAAGATGATTTATATCATGGGCACTAGTATTTTGAGCGCGATATAGTGGAATAACTATTAACTTGTATATTAAAAATGCACCAATTAAAGCCATTGTTAAAGCAAGACAAAATGATAAAAGAAAAGTCATTCCATTGTAACGATGCGCTAATAGACCAACGCCGCCAAATATAGTTATAAAGCTGGCAATTATCACCGGTTTTAAAGGTGAAATAGGAATATCAAAGAACCCTATACCCTCCCAATCGAGATCTACATCAATATCTCCCCCATCAAAGCTCAAAATTTGACCTAATAAAAAGGAGATAAGCGTATAAACAACCCCAACTGCAAAGGCAATAAAGAATATGTTACCCATCATCTTCCCTCTCCTTGCCGCTTTTTAAATCTGACACATATTATTTTACAGCAATAATATATCTATTACAATAAAAACAATATTAAACTTTGTTTACATTTGTTACTATTTATATTTCCAATTCTTTTGTTTCTTTCAATTCCTTAACACTAATTTTTATTGACCCTGTCCTTTTTCTATTTTATAATGTAAAAATAGTGGGGAGTAAATCCAATGTACAGACTATTTTCATCTATAATTTATGACCTGTGAAGGTATATCGTAGCGATTAATATGAATTACGAACCGCAAACGTTCATCATAAACATCAGGAGGTACTCTATGAAAAATGATTATATAAAAGGTGCAAAAGGAGCCATGCCTATTGCTCTTGGTTATTTACCCATTGGCTTTGCTTTCGGAGTTTTAGCTGTCCAACAGGGCTTGACAATCTTAGATATATTCTTCATGTCCCTTTTTGTATATGCAGGTTCAGCACAATTTATTGCCGCAGCTATGATCGCATCGGGGGCAGGGGTAATCTCTATTATTATGACTACTTTCCTGGTTAACCTGCGTCATTTGCTAATGAGTGCATCACTCTCCCCCTATCTCAAACACATAGCTTCTCCTATCCAGGCATTGATTTCTTTTGGAATTACGGACGAAACTTATGCAGTAGGGATCACTCAAGCCAGGGCAGAAACTTGTTCGGCAAAATATTTTGCCGGCTTGCATATTACCTCTCAGGCCAGCTGGATTGCCAGCACAGTATTAGGAGGCGCACTGGGCAATCTAATTCCTGACCCTGCCCGCTGGGGAATAGATTTTGCACTATCTGCAATGTTTATCGGCTTGTTGCTCATGCAAATGAAAGACAAAAAAGACTTGCTGGTTTCTATCTGCGCCGGAGGACTCTCACTACTGATAGCCGTGGAAGTAGATGGAAACTGGAATATTATTATAGCCACATTATTGGCTGCAACGATCGGGGTGAGTGTAGAGTTATGGAGCAAAAAATTATCCTTGCCATTATCGGAATGAGTCTGGTTACTTATATCCCCAGAATGTTACCTTTAGTTATACTATCTAAATTTGAAATGCACCCATTGTTTCTAAAATGGTTAAAGTATATACCTGTAGCAGTACTATCTGCCCTTCTGGTTCCCGGGATATTACTGTCTGATAAAAATCTTGCTGTAAGTCTTGACAACAAAAATTTTCTTGCGTCTATTCCTTGTTTTTTAGTCGCAGCTAAAACTAAAAATCTGTTTTTTACAGTATTAGCAGGAATAGTAAGTATGTTTTTACTTAAATTAATCACACAACATTTAAACTATATATAACACATTATTTATTTTACATGACTGGTCAGGAATGCGACATGGGGATAATTCCTTAGTCATCTAAGGTCATGGGACACACCTCGTGCCGAGGAATGTCCCCAAGCCGCATATTAATTTATAGATATGCCTGTTGCCTTAACAATTTTTCAAACTCGTCAACCGGCAGTGGTTTACTAAATAAATAGCCTTGTACCCTGTCACATTTTTGCTCTTTCAGAAATGCAAATTGTTCTTCTGTCTCTACTCCTTCTGCAACTATGGTAAGCTTCATACTATGCGCTAACGAAATCAACGCTTTAGCAATTGCTTCTTCATTTGAGTTTGCGGTAATGTCATGTACAAAAGATTTATCGATTTTTAAGGTATTAATTGGCAAACGTTTTAAATAATTGAGTGAAGAATATCCCGTACCGAAATCATCTAACGAAATATGTATCCCCATTTCTTTTAATCTTTTTAATACCAGGATTGTATAATCCAGATCTTTCATAGCAATGCTTTCTGTTATTTCCAATTCAAGCCATTGCTGCTCCAGCGCTGTTTCCTGCAACAATGATGATATCATTTCCACCAGGTTTTGTTGTTGAAATTGGCGTGCCGAAAGGTTTACCGCCATACATATAGGCGGCAAACCTGACTCCTGCCACTTCTTATTCTGAATACAAGCAGTACGCAACAACCATTCACTGATAGGCACTATAAGTCCTGTTTCTTCTGCCAGAGGAATAAAATCCATCGGAGGTACAAAACCCATTGTAGGATGAATCCAGCGTATTAATGCTTCGGCGCCAATAATCTTACCGGTGCCAACATCAATTTGGGGCTGATAATAAACGGTAAACTCATTTCGTTCTAGGGCATGTCTCAGATTACTTTCCATCTCCAGCCTCTGTAATATTTTAGTATTCATACTCTGGTTAAACAGCTGATAGGTATTCTTGCCAAGTTCTTTTGCATAATACATTGCAGTATCTGCATTTTTAAGCAAGGTTTGTGCATCTTGTCCATGGTCAGGGTAAAGTGCTATTCCTATACTCGTGGTAATATAAAATTCACGATCATCCAATATCCATGGGTGCTGTAGTGCTTCAACAATTTTAACAACTATCTTTAGTACATCATCTACACTATAAATTCGCGGCTGCAGCAGTACCAGTTCATCTCCCCCTAAGCGTGCAACAGTATTCCCTTCTCCCAGATATCTTTGCAGCATCTCTCCAACATTTTTTAATAACAGGTCTCCAAAAGTATGTCCCAATGTATCATTAATTGTCTTAAAGTTATCAAGATCAAGAAATATCACACTAACCATATGATTGTCTCTGCGTGCCCTAACAAGCGCATCATTTAATCTTTCCATCAATGAAGTCCTGTTAGGCAAGCCTGTCAAAGAATCGTAATAGGCCATTTTATATTGCATTTGAAGTTCTCTGTCTGCTTTTAAGACCTTTTTTCTTAAATATTTAATATATACTGCAAATATATTTAAAACTACAATTAAAATGATTTCAATCACTATAGACTGAACAGCCATAACATTCCCCCAAGAAAAAGCCCTTTGTAGTTATATAAAAATTAGACAAGTTATATAATTCGTCAAAAAAATAGAAAATCCTGCATCACTCGACAAAGTTTAATGCAGGATTTTAAAAATTAACGAATAAGTAAATTATACTTATTCTGAGTCCTTTATATAACTCAGCAACTTTTCTCTTGTATTCATTTCAGGGGCTTCTATAACAATATCCAATAATTTCTTAAGAATGCTGCCAATATTTTTTCCTTCCGGTATACCGATAGACAACAAATCTTCGCCACTGACAGCCAAATCCTTTATTGATAAACATTGACCTGACTGCTTTATTTCTTCGTAAATCCTTTTAATATTATGAAGCTTTATTTGCCTTTCTTTCAGATATTCAGGGTTTTGAGCTTTTACATCCGCTTCTTTCACCTTTAATAAATCTAAAAATATATCTTCACCTATTATTCGAACTGCTCTCCGTACAGCTTTAGGTGTTGCTTCAATAGGCCGATCATGCCATTTTACAAGCCGGGTTATCCTATTTATGGTTTTATTATCAAATCTCAGCCGTTTAAGGATTCGGTCAGCCAGCTCCATACTTTTTTCTCCATGGCCGTAAAAATGGTCTATCCCCTCGCTATCTACCGTTTTTGAAAGGGGTTTACCCACGTCGTGGAGCAGCATTGTCCATTTTAAAGCAATATCTTTTTCAATACTTTGTACTGCTTTTAATGTATGCAGCCCTACATCATATACATGATAGGGGTGATTCTGCTTTGTAAACAGACAACATTCCAATTCCGGAAGTATATATGCCAATATTTTAGCTTTTTGCATAAGCAGTAACTTCATTGGATGGTCAGATAGAAGAAGCTTATTTAATTCCTCCCGGACCCTTTCATTACTAACTTCTTTAATTAACTTTCTATTTTTATGAATAGCTTCAAACGTATGTTTTTCAATATCAAAATTTAACTGGCAGGAAAAGCGGAAAGCCCTCAACATTCTTAAAGCATCTTCTTTAAACCTTTCATCAGCAATACCGACACACCGTATAATCTTATTTGTGATATCTGAAGCCCCGTTAAAAGGGTCAATAAGACCTTCTTCAGGATGAAATGCTATTGCATTCATGGTAAAATCTCTTCTTTTCAGATCTTCCAAAATACTTTTAGTAAAAAATACTTTAGAGGGTTTTCTATGGTCATCGTATACGCCTTCTATCCGGAAGGTTGTTACTTCAAACGTTTCCCTTCCTACCGACACCGTCACTGTGCCATGCTTAATGCCTGTATCGTAAGTATCAGTAAATATCTTTTTGACTTCCTGAGGCGTAGCTGAAGTTGTAATATCCCAATCCTTAGGAGTCATACGCATCAAGGAATCCCTAACACACCCTCCGACAATATAAGCTTTATGTCCATTTTCTTTTAGCTTGCTCATAATATAATACACACCTTCAGGTATATCTAAATCAAACACATTCATTTGTATATCCTCCAAAATTTTGTTTATTGAAAAAAGAGTATACTCGAAACCATCGCAAGTATACTCTTTACTCCCATCAACTCTTAGCTTTTTCAAAAAACAACTACAAATTTCCACCTATTAGTTCAATGATAAAATCCCCAAGATCCTTGGAAGCATTAGGCTTTCCAATATATTTTATCATTTCCTTTAAATTTTGTTGTCTCCAGTCGTTGAGCATCAGCTGGAAAACAGCTTCATCAATAGGAAAGGTTGGACTGGTCTTAACAGCCAATCCGTTGTTTAACAGGAATTCTACATTCCTATCCTCCTGCCCTGGAATAGGGTTTATTAAGATCATGGGCAATCTCTTTGCCAGACTTTCTGATACGGTTAAACCACCGGGCTTGGTAACGATACAGTTTGCGGCATCCATTATAACGTCTACATTGTTTACAAATCCATAGTTATAGATTTTCTTCTTACTTTTCAAATGATCAATCTTTCGTTTTAACCCCTTATTATTGCCACATACGGATATAATCTGAAAATCCATATCCAGTTCATCCAACTGCCGGATAATCTTGATTACATTACCATAACCCATGCTTCCACTCATGACAAAAATGGTAGTTTTATCTTCAACTTCTAATAACCTTCTCGCCTCAGCCTGATCAATTTTTTTAGAAAATTTCATATGTATGGGGATACCTGTAGCCTTAATTTTTTCTATAGGAATTCCCTTTTTTTCAGCTTGATGGTTTAGGAGTTCACTGGCAGTAATATAATAATCCAGGTCAGTATCTTCCCAAAACGGATGAATGGTGAAATCAGTAATAATTCCGATGGTTTTAGCACCCAGATTTTTTTCTTTTAGCTCGGTGATGATCTGTGCAGAAAAAATATGAGTACACACAATAACATCAGGGCTATAATCCCGAATATATGTAACTAGTTTTCTAGACAAAATTGAACTGGTTAATTTTGAAATAGAAAATTTGGCATCGCTTTTTTCTTTTTTTTCTGCCAAACGGTATAATTTTCCGTAAACCGCAGGAGTGAATTGGGTAGAAATCAAATATCCTCTGGCAATTGACTCGCTTAAAATAGGATTAATGTACTCAAAGGTATCCAACATTGTACATTCTACATTACGTTCGTTAAGATAATCCATAACAGCTTTAGCGGCAGAATGATGCCCTTGTCCAGCTGTTACCGAAAGAAACAATACCCTCATGTCCCGCACTTCCTTTCATTAGTACTAAACTGATTAATGTGTTGTGCTCGTATCTATTGTATCCTTCTTATTGAATATAATCAAACATTTTTTTATTTCTTTTCGTCCATATTGTGAAATATCATCATAATCTTTGATTAATCCCGCAAAATTACTTTTTGATTGTCATAAAGGTTTTTCAACAAGCTTTACTTGTCCCATATATACATACTCTTTTTCTTTAAAAACTTCAAAGAGATGCACATCTACTCCATTCTCATTTGACTCTGCTAATGTTCTATTCTGAGCAAAAGTCAAACTTTTTTCCCTCCCGGGAACTCCCATTTACCAGCCAACTTTTGGTTCTCAGCTCTTTGAGCTATTAATACTTTCCCATCATTTATGATAATCGCTGCAGTAACTTCTTTCATACGATATATCTCCTACTATTATAGCTGTAAGCTTCCAGATTAAACTCAAGTGCCCTGTCCAAATCTCCTTTTCACAGCTTCACACCTATATATCCTCATCCCCATTTGTACAAACTTATCCTCATATTCTGTTGTGATATTTCCCTCAAAATTGCTGTTATGCAGATCAAAAGTGATATTTTTCAGCTTGAAATCACAGTGTGAGAATTCATTTAAAGAAAATTCAAATAACTTTTCATTATCCGTTTTAAAGTGAATTTCACTGTTTTGCTGTAAAGAATGTTTATATCCTTCAAGAAATTTTCTATGGGTAAGCCTTCTTTTTGCCCATCTGTTTTTAGGCCATGGGTCGCAGAAGTTTATATAAATTCTGCTCAATTCATTTTCTTCAAATATATCTGCAAACTTATTTATATCATACCAGAGAAAAACGATGTTGTTCAATTGTTTTTCTTCTGCTTTTTGTACTGCTTTAAGTAAAATTTCCTCCTTCACCTCCACCCCGATATAATTGACAGCTGGATTTAATTCTGCCAAAGTTGTTATAAACTGCCCTCTGCCTGTTCCTAGTTCCACATGTATTTCACTGGAATTATTAAAATACTCATACCACTTTCCTTTAAAATCTTCGGGGTTTATACATACATATTGTTCATAGCTTAATAGTTTTTCCTTTGCTCCCGGCTTTTTTCTTCTTCTCATCTTTATTCCCCACTTCACTTCAATATATACCACAATAATATTTATTATTATACCATTTATTCTGATTTGATTCATTTTTTCTCTTTATGAAAATAAGGAAGCCCTTGGCTTCAAGGACTTCCTAAAAACGCTTTAGATTCAAAATGCTACCACCATTAAAATTCTGCTGTCTTGACGGTTCTTGGAAAAGATATAACATCCCTGATGTTGGACATTCCTGTTATATACATGATTGCTCTCTCAAAGCCAAGTCCATACCCTGCATGTTTAGTCCCGCCGTATTTTCTCAAGTCGAGATACCACCAGTAATCTTCCTTTTTAAGTCCCAGCTCATCCATCCTTCTTTCAAGATAATCCAATCTTTCCTCTCTCTGGCTCCCTCCTATAATCTCCCCCACACCCGGGACAAGTAAATCCATTGCAGCCACTGTTTTGTTATCATCATTCATTCGCATATAGAAGGCTTTTATATCCTTTGGATAATCAGTTACAAATACAGGCTTTTTAAAAATCTGCTCCGTTAAGTACCTTTCATGTTCCGTTTGGAGGTCGTTGCCCCACTCTACAGGATACTCAAAGTTATGTCCGGCTTTCTTTAACAGTTCTATTGCTTCCGTATATGTAATATGTCCAAACTCCGAATTCGCCACATTATCTAGTCTTTCAAATAATGTTTTGTCTATAAAATTATTGAAAAACTGCATTTCTTCGGGAGCGTTTTCCATAACATAACTAATAATATATTTCATCATTTCTTCTGCAAGCTTCATGTTGTCTTTTAATTCTGCGAAGGCTATTTCCGGTTCAATCATCCAGAATTCTGCTGCATGTCTTGCAGTATTTGAATTTTCAGCTCTGAAGGTCGGGCCGAAAGTATATACATTTCTAAACGCCATACAATAGGTTTCAACCTCTAACTGACCGCTTACAGTTAGATTGGTTTCCTTGCCGAAAAAGTCTTTCGAAAAATCTATATTTCCATGTTCATCTCTTGGCAGTGCATTGAAGTCCAACGTAGTAACCCTGAACATTGCACCGGCGCCTTCAGCATCACTGCCTGTAATGATAGGCGTATGGACGTATACAAAGCCTCTTTCTTGAAAAAACTTATGAATGGCATATGCAACCAGAGATCTCACTCTAAAAACCGCAGAGAAGGTATTGGTACGCGGTCTCAAATGGGCTATAGTCCTCAAGTATTCAAAAGAATGTCTCTTCTTTTGTAATGGATATTCAGGCAAAGAGGTACCTTCAATTACTATATTACTTGCTTTTAACTCAAAAGGCTGCTTTGCCTCAGGAGTTTCTACCAGTTCGCCTTCTATTGTAATTGCCGAACCTACATTAAGCTTTGATATTTCCTTAAAATTAGACAACTTTTCTTCTTCAAAAACCACTTGAAGGTTATTAAAAAAAGATCCGTCATTGATTTCAATAAAACCAAATGCTTTTGAAGCTCTTATTGTTCTTACCCATCCCGAAATCTGAATCATTTGGTTTAGCACAGACTTTGTTTCTTTATAAAGCTGCTTTATGGTTTTCTTTTCCATTTTATTTATTTCTCCTCCTTATACCAACTTTTTAGAAATAATTCCGCTATTCAAATTTTTCTTTTTGCTTTGCTTTATTTTATTTTTGCCTCTTTAACTAAAAATACACGTTTTGTCGACCCATATTATATCATTTTACGCTTACTAAATCTATCTGTTTTATAACTGCGGCTATATATTTAATATATTTCTAAAAAAATAAAAAGCTAGCCTTTGCAAACTAACTTTTTAATATACCTGATATAAATTAGTATTAATACTCTTAGGCACTTTTTAAAACAGTGTATTCTTCCTTTTCTAATTGTTGAAAATAAGCTCTGGTTTCACTTATAATTACCCCGCTCAAACCAACAAGAGCAATAAGATTAGGAATGGCCATCAAACCATTTACAATATCCGCTATTACCCAAATTAAATCCAGTTTTAGAAATGCTCCTGCAGCTACTAATATAATAAAAATATATCTATAAGGCTTTATTCCATTAACTCCAAAAATATACTCTGTACATCGTTCTCCGTAATAATTCCATCCCAAAATTGTTGTGAAAGCAAAAAATATCAATCCGATATTAACAATGAGTTTTCCAATCACCGGGATTGGCAATCCGCTACTGAAAGCTAGATTAGTCATTGCAGCACCGGCAGTATCGGAACTCCATGCACCGGTTAAAACCAACACCAGTCCGGTCATAGTACATATCACAATGGTATCAAAAAATGTACCCGTCATTGAAATTAAACCCTGCCGTACGCAAGATTTTGTCTTTGCTGCTGCAGCCGCAATAGGTGCACTACCTAAGCCGGATTCATTTGAAAATACTCCTCTTGCTACTCCACTTTGAATAGATTTCATAACTGTAGCTCCAAGAAAACCTCCAAAAGCAGCTGTGGGCGTAAATGCACTTTTTATAATCATTGCAATCGTCTCCGGCAGCAATTTTACATTAAAAATAAGAATTATGATGGAACCTATAATATAAAACATTGCCATAAAAGGCACAATAAGTTCCGAGACTTTTGCAATACTTTTAATACCGCCTAACGTTACCAAAGCTACAAGTACAGTAATAATAAATGAAGTAACTATAATAGGTACGTTAAAAGTAATTTTTACTGCATCTGCAATTGCATTCACCTGGGGAAATGTACCGATACCAAAGAAAGCTACGGCAATGCCGAATATGGCAAACGTCTTAGCAAGCCACCTATTGCCTAACCCCTTTTCGATATAGTACATTGGTCCGCCTGACATTTGTCCGTTTTTATCGATTACTCTGTATTTTACGGCCAGTAACCCTTCTGCATATTTTGTTGCCATTCCGAAAAATGCCGCCATCCACATCCAGAATAATGCTCCCGGGCCTCCAGCTTTTATAGCCGTTGCAACTCCTACAATATTTCCAGTTCCAATAGTAGCTGCTAAAGCAGTACATAAGGCCGCAAAGCTGGAAACGTCCCCTTCTCCTGTATTATCTTCATCCTTTTTAAACAGATATTTAATTGCCAGTGGAAGTTTAAAGATTTGTAAACATCCCAGTCTTATTGTTAGATAAAAGCCTGTGCCTATAAGTAGAATGAGTAGGGGAGGCCCCCATACAAGGTCATCGATTTGTTTGAATACATGTAAAATTTGTTCCATAACTGTTCCTCCAGTCTTTTTTAGTTAGTATGGTTATTAAGTACACTCCCAGTTAAAAAGACGTATTGGAGTACATTGTTATGAATAGCTTTTATCCAAAATAAAAGCCAAATCACACGATTTGGTCTCTGGTTCAAAATGTAGCTTTAAAAATTCCCTGTCCTTTTACCTGAGAGTTTCGCTAATTAATTTTTTTCGTTATTTTACATAACAACTCAATAAAAAATAATTAGCATGCTCCTTCGGTGCTCATTTAGAGTCTCTCCAGAGGTTCGTCCAATAACGGTCACTGCCCATTCGGGTACCTGAAAGATTTACTTCTTCGGTGGATGTTTCCATCGCTCTCCCGCTATCTTCATCCGATGTTATTAAATTGTATATATAAATATTAAAATATAAACTTTATTTTGTCAACTGAAAATTTGTCATTTTTTTGTCAATGGCAGTATTTAAAGAATCTACCGGTTATGCTATGATAGTAGTAAATATTTTCCTCAACAAAAAAAGACCCATATCAACAGGCCTTTATATGACACACGCTATTCTTTTTAAAGCACTTTCCTAATATTATATAATGATTGCAATACCAACCAGTTCTGCGGAAAGTATCTGCCTATTGTCCAGTAGCTTACACCTCCAAGATTATATTCATTTACTAATCTCAGTTTTGCTTCTATGCTTCTCGCATCTTCAAACCATACTACGTGCTGCCGACGGTTTTCATCATAATAGTTATAGAAGGGTGCCTGGGATACAGGATCATACCGTATAGCCGCCCTAACCCTCGCCGCCTGATCAACTGCACCTGTGTTGGATAATGTCCTTGCCCTCGTTCCTGGAGTATAGGGCAATGTCCAGTCATAGCCATAGTTTGGGATTCCCATAAGGATTTTTTGTCTTGGTATGGCAGTTACTGCATAATTTAAAACCCTTCTTACCTCGTTGAGAGGTGCTACTGGCAACGGTGGTCCGGCTGTATATCCCCATTCGTAAGTCATGAGTATAACATGATCTGCCAGCGCACCATGGACAGGATAATCATGGGCTTCATAAAGTAAACCTGGTTGATCGGCAGCAATTTTTGGAGCCAGCGCAGTAGTAATTGTATAACCTAAAGGTTTAAGCCTGTTCACAACTTTTCTTAGGAAGTTATTATAATTCTCCCTGTCGGCCGGATAGATATACTCAAAGTCTATATCCAGGCCATAATAATTTTTAGCTCTTAACGTTTCTATTACGTTATTTATTAAAGTTTCCTGTACCCGATTATTTCTAAGTATAGCCTGGGCTATATCGCTGCTAAATCCTCCGCCTTCCTGCAGATTGGTGATTACCATAAGTGGAGCGACACCAGCCGCCCTGGCAGCCCGAATCAAAGGTACATCATCAATAGTTCTTAAACTGCCATTGGGTCTTACCTCATAACTGAATATACTAAGATAGGTAAGGTAAAGAAGTGTTTTTCTCAAAACTTCCATATCAATGTTGGGAAATGCGTATCCATTTACTTCTATCGTTCCAAGTTTCCTTGTTCTTGGTGGAATGGCTATCACCTGTCCTGGAAAAATTCGTGAAGGATCTGTTATTTGTGGGTTTGCAGCTAGTATATCTTCAACACTTACTCCATAGTCCCTGGCTATTATATAAAGTGATTGACCGGGAGCAACTCTATGGGCTCGCGTCCCTTCCATTATTACTAATGTCTGTCCTACCACCAACCGGTCGGGATTTTCAAGTTCATTGTCTGCAATTATTTTAGAGGGTGATACACCATACAACCGTCCAATTGAATACACGCTTTCACCCGACCTCACAACGTGAATAATCAAGAAACTCACACCTTTCAATATAATACTTATATAGTTTAATATATGCAAATTAGTTAAAATAAGATACAATATTATGAAAATAGTGGAGAGTGGAGAGTGGACAGTGGACAGTGGAGAGTAAAACCAAAACCGCTAAAAAGGATGATTTAGCAGGAAGAAGGAGTGCTACATGGTATAGTTGATATAAAATTACATACATTATGAAGGGTAAGTAACATCATGTATGAAATGTTACAGCCGGAAAATCACCACGGAGGGTGATTTTAGGCTTATCCCGGCACGGACGCCGGTATAAGCTGACGGCAAAATATAAAATACATGATGTTACTTACCCTAATCAACGTATTAAATGTAATTTTTATAGATTATTGTATATCAATTCTTCTACCCTTCTGCTTGGAAGGTTCGACTTTGGGAATGGTAATAGACAGGATACCATCCTTATATTCCGCTTTAGCCTGCTCGGATCTTACCTCAACAGGCAGGGGAATAGTTCTGGAAAAGTTTCCATAATACCTTTCTGCCCTATATACATTTTCATCTTTAAACTCATCATTTCTCCTAGTTTGACCGGATAACCTTATAGAGTTTTCATCA
This sequence comes from Petroclostridium xylanilyticum, assembly GCF_002252565.1. Taxonomy (NCBI): domain Bacteria; kingdom Bacillati; phylum Bacillota; class Clostridia; order Eubacteriales; family Oscillospiraceae; genus Petroclostridium; species Petroclostridium xylanilyticum. The sequence goes on along the minus strand of NZ_NPML01000002.1, from coordinate 201,937 downwards.
ATATAGACATTAATGTCCTCTTTAGCTACTCCCGGTATCTCTGCTTTCACTACAACATCATTGTCGGTCTGGTAAACATCCACCCTCGGAGAGGTCATTCCTCCCAAAAATTTAAAAGGTGAACGCTCAAAAAAGTTAGCCATTTCCCTACTGATATTGTCCATATCCCTAAAAGGATTCCATTCAATTAGACTCATATATATCACCTCTACAATTTTTTTATTCAATAATATATTTTCCTATTTTAAAATACTTATTCTTATTAAATATTACATCTTTTTATGGTTTATGACCTTCCTTATCTCTTTTAACATACTATCAAATTTTTTTGATCTAAGAGTAGGAAAAGCCCTTATCAATCTGGAATGCCCTATATCTTTTCTGTGTAATAAAAATTCATATCTATCCCTAAGCTCCTGTAATTTGCCCTCTACTTCTTCTATTTTTTCTATTGTTAGTTCCTTTGCATGTTCAATCCTACTTTTGAGTTCAACAGATATCGAGTGTAGTTGTCTGAGTCTGAAATTCAAATTTATGGCTGAAATTACAGCTATGATAAAATCCGCCAGGAAATATAAAGATAAAATGTAAAAGACCATGATCCCATACCTAACAGGTATAAACATAATGATGCGCTGAATATGAGGATGAAATACCCTTAATATGATTACAGAAACAGCACCCCAATATATAGAAAACCTTAAACATATTCTACCTTTAATATTAAAAGGTTGACTGCTGTAATCCCACCATGTACTATGAAAAGATTTTTCTAAAATTAAACCTGTTATGTATTCCAGAATAGAAGTTAAAACCATTGCACAAATAAATAGTAAAAGGGGATTCCTTATCGGTTCTAATAATATAATCAGTATCAGTGCCCCGAATCCATATACAGGGCAGAATGGACCATTAAGAAAACCCCTGTTGGCAAACCTTTTTTCTTTATACGTTGCATAGATGGTTTCCATACACCATCCCAGGAAAGAGTATATAACAAAATAATAGAATAATGCCAAATAACTATCAAGACCGGGAAAATATGCACTATACATAAAATCTCCTCCAATCTAAAATAAAATATTCTTTACTAATATAATATTTTTAATTAGACTGTTTTGTGATTTCATAAATATTGCGATTATCCAGGTCTTTTGAATATAATTAACCCATTTGTACCGGTTCACTTCAAAATTTTAAAGCTCCATGGTTAAGAGATTGTAAACTTTCTTCGCCACCATACATATTACTATATTTATTGTAGCACTAACTATTTTTACAGTAAATAACTATTCTAAAAGGGTGCATTTTAAAAGATACAGCGGGAACATTACAAAAACCCCTTCAACATCTGTAATAGCATTTTTCCCTCCTGGACGCATTTCTCCTATAATGATTCCGTAATCTCTTATTCTCTTCTAGCCTTTCATAATATCCTCCGATAATCAAATCAACTCCAAATTCTCATATTTTATTTTTTATTATGTATAAAGATTATTTATAATAAAAAGGACTATGCGAACATAGCCCTTTCTGTTTTATGTCTTGATGGAGGTTGTTTTTTTATCTTATACTAAATAAGTAGCCAGGATAATACGGCAATAAATGCGATGGTTACAATTCCTTGAATAAGAGTTGCTATAGTTTGTGCCTTATAGGCATCATTAACTTTCATATTTCCAAACTGGGATACTACCCAGAAGAAACTGTCATTTGCATGGGAAACCGTCATTGCTCCTGCACCGACTGCCATTACAACAAGCGTCCTTGCAATATCACTTTGAAATCCCAGGGCCGGAAGCAGAGGTGCTAATAATGAAGATGTAGTTACCAGTGCCACTGTGGAAGAACCCTGTGCAGTCTTCAATGCAGCGGCAACGATAAATGGAAGGAAAATACCTAAATTCCAACCGGATAAGCTTTGTCCCAAGTAATCACCTATCTTAGTGGCTTTCAATACTGCTCCAAGCGCTCCTCCTGCTCCTGTAACCAGAAGAATTATAGCAGCAGATTTTAAGGATTCACTAACCCAATCTGTAAGTGTTTCTTCGTTTAACTTCGGTAATAACAAAAGTGAAAAGAAAAATCCAATAAAAAGTGCATTTACCGGGGTTCCCAGGAAAGTCAACACTGCCTTGACAGTACCCGCTCCAAAAGGATCACCGGGAAATTTTGCAATAGATCCAAGTGCCATTAATAAAATAGGTACTACAATCGGCGCAAAGGACATCCACGCACTAGGCAACCTGCCATATTTTTTAAGCAAATCTTCGTAGCTCTCAATGGACTCCTCAATATCTTCAGGGGTTTCCAGCCGTTTTCCGATCCATCGGGCATAGAGGTATCCTGCCAGCATTGCCGGAATTGCAATAATTAATCCAAATATAATAATTAACAATAAATTTTTTTCCATACCCAAGTTAGCCGCAGCAGCTATAGGTCCGGGAGTAGGAGGCACTAAAGTGTGTGTAGCATATAAACCCGTAGCTAATGCTACCGTCATTGCAATTGATGATGCCTTAGTACGTTTTTGAAGTGATTTTCTCAAAGAATTGAGTATAACAAATCCAGAATCACAAAATACAGGAATGGATACGATATAACCGATAATAGCCATAGCAAGTGTGGGGCGTTTCTTGCCAACAATTCTTATGACTACATCAGCCATTTTCAGTGCTCCTCCAGATTTCTCCAGTATTGTTCCAATGATGGTCCCTAAGACGATAACAATACCAATACCACCCAGCAGACTACCAAATCCATCTCCTACGGTCTTTGATATATCCCCTAAAGGCATCCGGGCCGCAAGAGCAATTCCATAAGCTACTAATAACAATGAAATAAACGGGTGTATTTTGAACTTAGAAATCATTAGGATAATTAATACTATTCCTAGTATTAATATCATTAATAACATAGGTCCTTGTACCATTAACGCCCCTCCTGCTCATGATTAAAAATTCAATTTCATTTTGGTATTAATTCTCTTGAGTATTGTGAATACAATAAAATTTTATCACCTTAATGAAGGTTTGTCTAGTATTAATTCTCTTGAGCAATCTTTGCATCTTATAATAGTAATATTCAGTTTTCAAAAAATCTTTTTACTATATTATATGTAAAAATCTACAAATTATATGTATCAAACATTTACACTTTATAGATTAACTGCCCATGTATTCATTCACAAATTTAGAGCTCCCTCTCCCCACCTCCCAGGCCCCGGGTAAAATTATGGTACTGTTTAATCCCGTCAATCCCTTTCATCCTTTCACAAACTCCCAAAACATGCATTAATAACTGAATGGCTAAACCCCGGTATAACCGGGCCTTAGCCATTCAGTTAAATTAATCCTCCAGCGCATAATAGTTTGCCGCTATAAAATCGAATATGAGCTTTGCTGCCACAGTACTAGTCATATTCCTATAATCGGTAAGAGGATTTACTTCTACAATATCAATCACGTCGACATACGGCGCTATTTCCTTAATAAAAGCATAGAGTTGATAAGTATTTATACCTCCAGGTTCATTTGCCCCTGAGCCAGGTGCAAATGCTGAATCAAGTACATCAATGTCAACAGTTAAATAAATATGGTCTGTCCCTTTGCTTGCTTTCTCTAATGCTTCCCTTGCAATTTGTTTTACATCTCTAGTATAAAACGCTTCAGGATTTATTACCAGTATGTCATTATCTTTGATAAAATGGTAATGTTCTGCATAGTTATAACCCCTAATCCCAACCTGTACAACATTGCTTCCGGATATCCTATCCATTTCTATTGCCCTTCTTATTTCACTGCTTCCTGAAAACTTACCCTGAACATAAGAATCCTCAACTAAGTCTAAGTGGGCATCCATTGGAAGTTTTTCGTTTCAGCCAAAGCTTTCTGTATAGCTTTTTTGTCGGTTGAGCCTGCCCTTTTTATGGCATCTACCATAACATACATAGCGTCATACGCATAGGGTGACCATGAATTTGGTTCTTTTCCGTATTTCGCCTTAAATTTTTTTATAAATTCCTGTACCTCAGGCCTTGGATCTGATGGGTGGAAGTAGCTGACAACTATTGCTTCTTCAACTGCTTTTCCTCCTAATTTAATAAAATCATCTGTATATATACTGTCAGTGCAGATAAAAGGAATATCCAAACCGTTATTTCTTGCCTGCTGAGCAATAAGGGCACCTTCTGTAGGATAACTTGCCATCATTATTGCTTCGGCTTTACTTGCCTTTATTTTAGTTACTATAACATTAAAGTCCTTTTCCTGGCCTCCGATATAAGATTCAACTGTAGCAATCTCACCGCCCAGTTCTTTGAAAGTTTTCATAAAAACATCGGAAACTCCCTTTCCGTAGTCATTGTTATCATAAACTACGGCTACCCTTTTTATTCCCTTCTTTTCATATAACCACTTTGCCAGTTGCATACCCTGGTAATTGTCGCCAACATTGATCCTGAATACATATTCACCAATTTTGGGCACATCCGGATTGGTTGAAGCAATGGCAAGGGTGGGAACACCATTTTGTTCATATATAGGTCCTGCGGCTAATGTTGCACCGCTGAAAAAATGCCCTAAAACACCTACAATACCTTTATCATTAACAAACTTTTGAGCAACACTAACTGCCTCTTTCGGGTCTCCTTTGTCATCACCGTATACAAGTTCTATCTGTTTTCCTAAAACCCCTCCATTTTTATTGATTTCTTCCAGCGCCATCTCAAGGCCTTCTTTGCTATACTCTCCATATTGCGCATAATCACCTGTCATAGGAGCTGCTGTTGCTAATTTAATCGTTTTTGAAGCATTAGCCTGGCTTGAACAGCCTGTTAATCCTAATAAACTAACCATTAAAACAAAACTGATAAAAACTATAAATTTCTTTGACTTTAACATAATGACCCTCCTGTTTTTATTATTGAACAGTTGCAAAAACTGCACCTGCTTTGTACTTTTAAAATTAAATATATTTTAATAGTTGCTGTTTAAAAATCTAAGTCTATAGTATCAGCTTATCCTATTCCGTTGTTAATCATATCTAGTAAGTAATTAAGTATCAGCTTATCTCTCCAAGATATATTTTCTTTACGTTGGGATCATTGAGTAGCGAAGCTGCACGACCTTTAAGCATAATCTCCCCAACTTCCATTACATAACCGAAGTCAGCAACAGATAATGCCATCTGGGCATTTTGTTCAACTAAAAGTATTGTTGTACCTTGCTTATTTATTCTTTTAATACTTTCAAAAACATCTTCTACTATTATTGGCGCCAACCCCATTGATGGCTCATCTAAAGTTAAAAGTTTCGGCTTTTGAAGGATTCCTCTTGCAATTGCAAGCATTTGCTGTTCTCCTCCGCTTAAAGTACCTGCTAACTGCTTCTGACGTTCTCTTAGTTTTGGGAAATAATCTAATACTTCTTCCATTTCTTTTTTAAAATCTTTAAACTTCATCATTCTTGAAAAAGAACTAATGATAAGATTTTCTTTGACAGTAAGTTGAGGGAATACATGCCTTCCTTCCGGTATATGTACAAGCCCTTCTTTTGCAACCCTATGCGGTTGCTGACCTGTAATATCCTTACCATCAAATAGTATTTTTCCATTTACCGGTTTCAAAAGGCAAGATATTGTCTTTAATGTAGTTGTTTTTCCGGCACCATTATTGCCTATAAGGGCTATAATCTCGCCATCAGGTACTTCAAAACTTATATTATTTACAGCTGTGATATTTCCATATTTTACTGTAAGGCCCTCCACTTTAAGCACTTTTCCTCCTCCTTCCCAAATAAGCCTCAATTACTTTTTCATCAGACTGAATTTCATGGGCCTTACCTTCTGCTATTTTTACGCCATGGTCTAAAACTACAATCCTGTCGGATATATCCATAACAACCCTCATATTGTGTTCAATCAACAATATGGTGATTCCCTTGTATTTTAAATCATTGATAAACTTAACTAACTCCATTGCCTCTTGCATCGTCATTCCCGCCGTAGGCTCATCCAGCATAAGCAGTTGCGGTTTAGATGCCAGCGCCCTTATTATTTCAAGTCTCCTCTGCTCACCATAGGATAAATTTTTAGCAATTTCCATGCATTTATTTTCAAGATTTACCTGCTTTAGAAGTTCCATTGCATTGCCATAACACCAGGCTTCTTCTTGCTTTGTTTTTGGTAAATCGAGCAGAGAATCAATAATGCTTGATTTTAGTTTGGTATGAAGGCCTATCATAACATTTTCAAGTACAGTTAAATTTGAAAATAGTCTAATATTTTGAAAAGTCCTCGTTATTCCAACCTCCGCAATCTTATAAGCAGGTAAGTTTGTAATATCCTTACCGTTAAATATTTTTTTACCTTTAGTTGCAGTGTAATGTCCTGATATTACATTGAATAGGGTTGTCTTACCCGCTCCATTTGGACCTATAATACTTACTATTTCGCCCTTTTTTACGTTAAAAGATACATCATCAACTGCCTTTAAGCCAGAGAAATATTTACAAATACTATTAATATTTAATAGTTCCACAATAATATCACCTCTTTAAATGAATCCCCTTTAGTTAATTGCAGAACCTGGAAATCTTTTATTTCAAAGATTCTGCATTTTTGGTTGGCATCGCCTTCCAATATTTCATTTTCTGCATTTAATTATAACTGTTATTGAATAAATATTTAACATAAAATCGGTTATGCATGTATAAATATTTATAATGTTTTTGTTTAATTTAATATAAATATAGCTAATTATAGAAAACTATCATAAATATGTTAACATAAAATGTATCATTAAAAAAAATACATGTATAATTATAATTGCAATTAAATGAATAAATTTGTAATTGCGTTGCAAATTCAATTTATTAAAGCTATAGGTACGTTAATTACTGAATAAACAATATTAAATAAAAAGGATTAGGATTTAAATCTAAACCCTAATCCTGGTCTTATAAAGTATGTATACCTTCAAACCGGCTTTACCCAATAACTTTATTAGAAGTCTATCGGGCAAGTGTAAGAATGTTAAATACATCTTTTTTATTTAATTTCACAAAATTCCCTACAGTGATAGCGTCTGACTGAGTACATTTAGCTGCCATTTCTTCCAGCCTATCATCCGTTATACCCAATTCTCTTAAAGTGACCGGAAGGCCCTTTTTTATTTCTAAGAATAAAATATAATCTAAAGTATATTTTTAACATGCAGATATATTTTACCACTCATTCCCTATTATTATAACAACGGATATCATATACAAGTATCTATACTAAACCTAATAAGTTTACCGGTTCACATTTCATATGCACATCTTTCTATATAAGGTAGGAGTACACCCCTTTATCTCTTTAAAAGTCCTATTAAATGTGGCAATGCTGTTAAAACCTGTAGCATGAGCAGCCTGAGCAACCGTGGTATCAGTATTCATTAACAGCTTTTCTGCTTTTTTAATTCTAAACTCAGTTAGATAACTGTGAAAGTTTTTTTCGGTTATTTCCTTAAAAATTCTTGAAAAGTGATATTCACTGAAACCTGTTGCCTTTGAAACATCCTTTAGGGTTATATTGTTTTGATAGTTTTCTTCTATGTATTTAAAAGCCTTACTTAATTTCTCCAGACCACAAACCTTTTTAACGGTACCTCCTTCATTTCCGCTGCTGATTTTGCTTATAAGGTTGCGGGAAAGAATTACAATAATATCGTATATTCTTGCATTCAGATTCAAAGCATAAGCAAACTCCTTTTTTTCATATTCCGCTATTATTCTCAAAATTTGTTCCTCCAGGGCATGGTGCAAATGCTTGTCATCCTGAAAGGAAATTTTTTTTGTCTGGGACAGGAAAGGTTTTACAGCATTCATATCGCCAAATCCATCCAGCATCGAAATATCAAATTGTATAAAAACCCTTCTTCCCTTGTTATTACGTGTATAAAAGCCATGTATATCACCACCTGCAATAATAAGGATATCTTTTTCATTCAGGTGGTATTCCCCGCTGTTTACATTGACCTTATACCCGTTTTCAAGTACATAGACCAGTTCAACAGCGTTATGCCAGTGAAAAGGGTAATCAAAATTTTCTTCAATATTTATTGTGAGTCTGAAGGGATAATCTTCAGTAAAAATTCCTTTTTCATGCAAACCTTCTATAATCATAAATAACCCCCGAATCAATTATATATAAAAATTGACCCGGGGGCAATAAGAACTAATATTCAAGTTGGACAACATCACCAATCACTTCAAATGTGCTTTTTGAGACTTTTGTCCCAGTTAGCCTCTGGCTTCTTTCGTCCGGCTGGCTGCCTCCAATATATATCTCAAATATGCCCGGTTCAAGAATGCATTTTCCTTCATTATCTATCAATGCCATCTGCCGAGGTGTTAATGCAAACGTGACTTCCTTTTCTTCTCCAGGGTTCAAATGTATTTTTTTGATTCCCCTCAACTGCCATTTTGGGACTTCAACCCTGGCTTGAACATCTTTCAAATAGAGCTGTACAGTTTCTTCAGACTCACGTTGGCCTATATTTTTAACCTTTACGCTGCATTCAATGTCTTCACTGACATTTATCCTATCTTTATCAAGTCTGATTTCACCGTATTCAAACTTGGTATAACTTAACCCATATCCAAATGGGTAAAGTGCTTCATTTTGCATATATCTATAGGTCCTGTTTTTCATGGAATAGTCCCTGAAGTCAGGAAGTTCCTCGGTTGTCCTGTAGAATGTTACCGGAAGTCTTCCAGAAGGGCTGTATTCTCCAAAAATCAAGGAGGCAACTGCCTTTCCTCCTTCAGCACCGGGATACCAGGCTTGAATAATTGCAGGGATGTTTTCATCTGCCCATGAAACTGCAAGGGCACTTCCTGAGAGGATCACCAGAATAATAGGTTTCCCTGTTTTATGGACAGCTTCAAGGAGTTCCTGTTGAAGACCTGGAAGATTCAAATCTTTTTTATCGCCGCTTGAATATTCATTGGAAGCGTCTCCTTCTTCTCCTTCAATGCTGGCATCAAGCCCCAGGCACATCACTACGACATCTGCCCTTTCGGCAGCAGAAACAGCCTCTGCAAATCTGTCTTTGGGGTCGGCCAACCCTTCAACCTTATCCTTATACAAATGACAGCCTTGGGCATAATATACCCTTGTATCGTCTGCTACCGCTTCATGTATTCCTTCAAGTACCGTCACATATCTGGAAGCTGTACCGCAATAGTTACCTGCTAATGCTTCCCTGCTATCGGCATTAGGCCCTATCACTGCAATGGATTTTATTTTGTTCCTGTCCAGTGGAAGCAGGTTGTTTTCGTTCTTTAGCAGCACCATTGATTTTTTGGATACTTCCAAAGCAAATTCCCTATGCTCCTTGCAGTCATTTTTTTCATAGGGTATGCTTGTATAAGGAACCTTTTCAGGATTATCAAACATACCAAGCTTCATCCTTGTAATAAATAACCTTATTACAGCTTTATCAATAGCTTCCTCACTTACCAATCCTTCCTTATAAGCAATCAGAAGATTAGGAAACATATTTCCGCAGTTTACATCACAGCCGCTATTCAGTGCCAGTGCCGCCGACTCGGGAGCTGTCTTTGTCACCATATGATGAAGGTGAAAATCCCGTATCGCCCAGCAGTCTGAAGTCACATGACCTTTAAATCCCCACTCTTCTCTCAGGATTTTCTTAAGCAGTGTCTCACTTCCGCAGCAGGGCTCACCGTTTGTCCTGTTATAAGCTCCCATCACCGCTTCAACCTTGGCCTCCTTTACACACTCTTTAAATGCAGGAAGATATGTTTCACGCAAATCTTTTTGTGATACTATCGCATTAAAACTATGTCTTTCGCTTTCCGGACCGCTGTGGACTGCATAATGCTTTGCACAGGCAGCTGCTTTAAGGTATTTTTCATCATTTCCCTGGATGCCTTTTACAAAAGCGACACCCAGCCTTCCTGTCAAATAAGGGTCTTCTCCGTAAGTTTCATGGCCTCTTCCCCACCTCGGATCTCTAAAAATGTTTATATTTGGGGACCAAAATGTCAGTCCCTTATAGATACCATGGTCGCCTTTCCTTTGAAATTCGTGGTATTTTGCCCTTCCTTCGGTGGAAATGACATCAGCAACCTTGTAAACCAAATCCTCATCAAATGTTGCCGCCATTCCTATGGCCTGTGGAAACATAGTTGCAACTCCTGCCCTTGCCACTCCATGTAAAGCTTCATTCCACCAGTTGTATGAAGGTATGCCGAGCCGTGGAATTGCAGGTGCGTTATAAATCATTTGTGTAACTTTTTCCTCCAGCGTCATCCTTGAAACCAAATCTTTTGCCCGTTCTTCGAAACTTAACTCCTCATTTTTATAAGCAGGTATTTCGCACATAAAATCCCTCCAGTTAAATTTTATTAGTGAATTATTTTAGATAGCTGCAAGCACCGGTAAGAAGTGTAAAAACTTATGTACATTATGTAATAATTCTATAAATACATTTTAATGAATATAGACTATAAATTCATTTCACTTTTTGCTGTAACTTAATCATTTTTTGCTTTAAATTAATCTGTTGTGCTAGTCCACCTATACTCCAAGAATTAAAGAGTTCCAAAGCTAAGAGCCTGTAAATTTGCTCCGGGCCACATCAAACTCGCTGTCGCTCAAACAGGTGATGTGGCTTCTCCTTCGCTGCATTAACAGGCTCTAAGCCTTTCCACAATATTCTTTCCGTATAGGCGGACTAGCACAACTCGTTAAATTAAATAAGTCAGGGAACTATCCCTGACTCACACTTTCCAATACAATAAATTTAAAAACATATATTTTATTTAGAAAACCCATCCCAATACACTATTTCCTCTATTTTCTTCCTTTTGGTGCTATGCCGGTCAACGTCTGCCTGGTCAGCCGGATAACCCAATGGTAAGAGTGCGATAACTTCAATATGGGATGGCAAACCTAATATTTTATGACACTGCATTGAATTGAACGCACAAACCCAACAGGTACCGAGCCCCAGGTCTGTCGCTGCTAATGTCATATGATCGATTGCTATTGCTGTATCAATATCACAATGATCCTTGCCATCAGCCCGCCTCCAAGCTTTACTATGGTCGCCGCATACCACAATAATTACCGGAGCACTTGCAATCCAATTTCTCGGATAGGTTGTTAATATTTTCTTTCTTAATTCTTCATCCCGTACAACGATAAAGTATAGCGGTTGGTAATTAACTGCAGAGGGCGCAACTCTGCCTGCTTCAAGAACTTGTAAAATTTTCTCTTCCTCTACAGGAGTATCTTTGTAATCGCGGACAGAATATCTCCTTTTTGCTAATTCTAAAAATGACATTTATTCTTACCTCCAATCATTTTAATGTTTCTCTAAATAATTATATAGATGTCCAATCATAGGCGTCAAGCTAAGCCAACAATTGTTAATATATTTAACAATTGTTGTTATTCAATCTTAAATTTTGAAACAGCTGCCGTAAGCTCGTAAGCCATTTGATTCAAATTTCTTGAAAGGTTGGAAAGCTCTTCCGAGCTGGCCATTTGTTCCTCGGTGCTTGCAGAAACCTCTTCTATTGCAGCAGCCGCTTGCTGAGAAACTGCAGAAATTTGTTCAATCGATTCTAGCGTCTTATCTTTTGATAGCAGTATTTCTCTTATTGAATTGGTCATATCATCAAAACGTTTGGAAATTTGCCCCATCTCATTGAAGATTGTTTTAAATGCACTATCAGTTTCATTCACTGCATCTGTTTGTTGTTCTATAATAGTACCTGCATCATTAGCAATACTTGCAATTCCTTCGGTCTTTTTCTGGATATCTGCAATAATATTACTTATTGTTACAGTAGCTTCTTTAGATTGTTCAGCTAACTTTTTTACTTCATCTGCAACTATTGCAAAACCACGCCCGGCCTGACCTGCCCTTGCAGCTTCTATCGAAGCATTTAATGAAAGAAGATTTGTTTGTTCAGATATCCCAACAATAACGTTAATTATACTTTTTATTTGTTTCATATCTGCATTAAGATCTTTAATATCTTTAATGATTTTTTGTGATACTGATTTTGTCAACAAAGCTTTATCATTAAGAGATTTTACTGTCTCTAATGCATTTTCACTAAGTTTCCTGGCAGCCCCAACCCTCTTTGATACATTACTCATTTCGTTTCCAACTAAATTAATCTTTTCGGATAAATTGTTCATATTAGATGCACTTTCAGCTGCTTCATTTGCTTGTTCCAAAGCGCCTTTTGCAATTTGCTGCATTGTCACAGCTATTTGTTCTGAGGCGGAATATGTCTGTTCAGATGAAGCCTTAATATTCTCAGCTCTTGATAAAACATTGTGAGCAGATATGTTCACCTGCTTTGCAAGCACTCTTATACTTGCAATCATTTCATTGAAACTACTTGATATCTTAGCCACCTCATCATGCCTATCATCAACAATCTCTATACTTAGGTTTCCTTTTTCGGCCTCTTCCATAAGATAAACCATTTTATTTAGAGGTGTTGAAATACTAAGGGCGATGATAAAAGAGACAAATACTGCAAAAATGAGGCATATTACTCCAATAAATATTATAGTACTTCTAAGGCTTTTTGATTCAGTTTGAAGGTAGCTGTAGGGTATTGTACTTACAACATACCAGTCCGTGTTTTCTATGCCGCTATAAGCTACCAGGAATTGTTCCCCATTTATATTGAAAGGAAAAGCGTATTTCTTTTGCTGGCTATTTTTATTAATTTCCTGGATTAACGACTTTTCAGCAAATTCTTTATTAACTGGTATTTTACCCGGGTTCCTGCTCGAAATGATTGACCCTTTTGTGTCAATAATAAATATGTCAGCATTATCCCCGACATTAATACTTTTATAAATGTTAGAAATGTAGTCCTCTTTTACTGTTACAACGATTATACCGAGTTTATCACCCGTAATATTGGATTTTACCTTCTTGCTAATTGAAATCAGGAAATTGCCAAACAAATCATTAATAATGCCATAGTTATAATTGGAGTTATCATCCTTATGAATTTCAAGAATTTTATCGAATTGATTAGTTTCAAAGTTATTGTTACCTATTCCAAATATAGTATCTTTATTAATAAAGATATTGATACTTGTTATGAATCTCTCGTGGGTCATTTTTTGGTTAGTTTTATTATGTATACTATAATACACTTTGAACTGTTCACTCTTTTCCATACTTAAATAGTTTGGCAAACCTGTCTGAACTTCTTGAGATGATGATATTTCCTCACATATTTTTTCTATTTGTTTCAATTCTGCACTTAAGTTTTTACTAACGCCATTCATTACTTCAACTGAATATGTCTTGATTTTAGACTGAATAGCATCACTGGATTTTTTATAACTAATTATACTTATTAAGGCTAAAGGAATAAAGGATAGTAATATAAACGAAATAATCAGCCTGGTTTGGATTTTTGTATTTCTCAAAATCCTTGATTGTGCAAAGAACGAAAGAATATTTTTAAAAAAGCCGTTTAGACTTTTTATTTTCTCATGGATGTACACTCCACTCAGCTTTTTAGCATCATTTCCATGCTTCATATACATTATACCAACCTCCATTTTTTAAAATAACGTTGAGTTATTGTATCTACATATACTCTCGCTATCCATTCCTGTATTCCTCGCCCCTTTTTTCATAAAGCATATTATAGGGCAAAAGTCTTGGTAAATGAATACAATAAATTCCTGTAATGGTTGAAATTATTCCGATTTTTTTATCCGTTTGGAGGTTGGGTCTGCTGAGGGAAAGCAAGGATAGAAAGGACATCCAATCCATTTCTTTCTCATTGCCATTTTCAAACGTAAGCCGGCTTTATGCCTTTACAGCCCCTGCCGTCATTCCGGCTACGATCTTCTTGTTGAAGAAGATAAACAGTATCAGCGGCGGAATGGATATAAGTACAACGTCGGCAAAAAGCAAATTCCAGGAAGTTATATACCTGCTCATAAAATTATAAAGAGTGAGCTGTACCGTTGCATTTTTTGCACCGGGAAGAAAGTACAGCGGATTGGCAAAATCATTAAAAATAGTTACTGCCGATAAAACTATAATTGTAGACGTAACAGGCTTTAAAAGCGGGAAAATAATCTGAAAAAACATTCTAAATCCGCTACACCCGTCCACAACAGCGCTCTCGTCGATTTCACGCGGTATGGACACCATAAAACCTTTATAAAGTATGGATGAAAACGGAAATGCCAATGCAACCTCAACCAGTATTAATCCCATTAAGGTTTTAAAAAGCCCCATCCTATTAAGAACCCATATGGTGGGTACTATTGAAGGCGGAATCATCAGCCCTGCAAGGACAATGAAATTGATCAGCGTTGAAGCTTTGTCTGTCCTCCGCTGCATGACAAACCCTGCCATTGAGCAAACTATTATTAGTACTACAATAGACAAAACAGTAATTATTGTGCTGTTGTAGAAAGCACGAATTACTATTCCATTTTCAGCCGTTAATACCGATGTATAGTTTTCAATAATCTGAAAGGTTTTAGGCCAGACAATGCTCATTTCGGCTGCTTCTGCTTTGGTTTTGAAAGAGTTTAAAATGACGAAGTAAAATGGCACCCAGAAGATCAATATGGACAGCAGGACAGCAACGGCCTCCACTACAAACTTTTTTACACCCCTGCTCATAAATCCACCTCGCTTTTGGTAAGAAATCTATATAATGGGAAGGCTATAATCGACACTATTATGAACAATATGACATTACCTGCCGTTGAGAGGCCATAAAATCCCGCAGCATACTGTTTGTAAATAATCGAAGCAATGAGGTCGGTGGTGAAACCCGGTCCTCCCTTTGTCATTGTCCATATCAGGTCGAAGGAACGCAAACCGCCAATCAATGCCAGGATGATGACCGAATTCATGGCCGGACGGCTAAGAGGCAGAGTGATATGCCAAAACTTTTCAAAAGAGCCGCCCCCATCGATCATAAGCGCCTCATAATACTGCTGGGGAATTGACATGATCCCGGCTATGAAGATGACGGTAGCCACGCCTACGCCCTTCCAAACGTCTACAAAAATAACCGATAAAAGGGCAAGTTTGGTGTTGCCCAGCCAGTCCGGCCCTATAATTCCAACTGCGGCAAGAGCCTTGTTAATAAGTCCCTGAGACGGGTGCATCATGCTGCCGAAGGCAACCCCAACTGCTATGGTACTCAAAAGATTTGGAAAAAAAACCACCGAGCGGAGGTAATCTTTTGTCTTGATATTTGTACAAAGGAATGTACCAAGCAGGAACCCAAATATCACTTTCAAGCCGCAGGTCAGCACAGCGTAAATAATTGTGTTCCTAAAACCGATATTCAACGATGGCTCCGATAAAAAAGTGATATAGTTTTCAAATCCTATAAACTGCCAATCGGTAAGTGTCCACCTTGTCATGCTGAAAAAGAACGACATCACGGTTGGCAGCAAAAACAATCCGCAATAAATGATGCCGGCAGGTAAAAGAAAAGCATACGAGTACATTTTTTTTGATATTTGGGTCATAGTCATCTCTCCTTTAGAAAATTGGCCCTACATGAAAATTGCAGGGCCATGCATTATTCATTCAAAATCAACTAAGATTATCGGCTTACCAGCCGGGAAAGCCAAGCTGCTTGGCCTGCTTCTCAACATCCCTGTCATACTCCTGAGCAGCCACTGACGGCGCCTTAAGGCCGCTGCCAACCTCAACGCAAATCTGCGGCAGGTTCGGACCCTTGATGGGTGAAAGGAATTCAAGCGCAGGAGCAGTATTGCCTGCATCAAAGTATTGGATCACATCCTTAACGGCAGGGAAGACATCGTCGGGAAGTGTTGCCCCCTTTATAGCAAACGGTCCTCCAGGTTTTTGCTTTGATACATAGGCAGCAATACCCTCCTGGGAAACAAAGAATTCTGCCCACTTTTTAGCAGCTTCAATGTTTTTGCTGTTCTTGCTTATATAAATACCTTCGGGCGTCCATACAGTAAGTCCGTTTTTATCCGCACTGTCGCCGGGTTGTGCAAAAAAACCGATATCATTTACCTTATCAGGGAAATTAGCCTCTATATTACTAACACTGGTGGAAAGCATCGGATAATGCACCCCGGTACCTTCAGCCAGCATTTTTAGAGCAGCATCATAGGTGGTGGCAAGAAAATCCTTGTTCATGTAACCCTTCTTATTGATCTCATACAGTTTTTCAAAGCCACGGAGGGCGGCGGGGGTAGTGGCAAATTTGGCCTTGTTGGCAGTATAGTCCGCAGCAAAGTTGGGAACCTGCGCCTGCACATTAAAATAATCGGCAAGCAGGATAAGCTGTGAGGTCCAGTCATCCTTGTATGACCCAATTACCGCAGTTTTACCGGCACCCTTAATCTTTTCGCAGTTGGCCAAGAGTTCATCCCATGTCTTGGGAACCGAAAGTCCTAACTCGGCATACACCTTTTTATTATATAACCATCCTCCACTCATAACAGTGTTGGCAGGGATTCCGTATACTTTCTCGTTTGCGCTGACGGTAGATTTAAAGAAATCTAATACGTTGCTCATAAACGGCTCGTTTGTAAGATCAACGAAGTTTTGCTCGGGATTTAGGACTTGGAAGAGCGAACCCGAGTTGTAAAAGCACAGGTCGGCCATATCGCCGGTGGCAAGGCGGGTCTTTACAACGTTATCCCCCTCCGCACCGCCCGGCCGAAGCTCAATCTCGGTTGCAATGTTGTACTTTTTTTCAATGGCTTCCATTACACCCTTCAGGCCATCCAGTGTGGTTTGATTACCAATCAGTAATGTAAGGGTAACCTTCTTATCGGGAGCAGCCGGGGTCTGGTTTTGCGTACCGTCCGACTGTGCCGGGGCGTTTTTGTCCGGTGCTGCCGTTTTCTGGTTTGCGCAGCCTGGAAATACCGCTATAAGCATTGCGACACAGGATATCAGCGCAACCATTTTTTTAATTTTCTTTCTTGTTTTACTCATACATGCATCCTCCTTATAAATTGTTTTATTAGAACTACGATACGATTGTACCATTGTTAGCTGTAATAATACATAGAGTAAACAGTACATTTTGATGTAAAATCCAACACAATCACCGCACAGCCACTGTATAAAGGTGCATTGTTTCACCCGCAGAGATTCGAGGCATAGGACTTCCAAGGCTTGTGTCAGGCAGGCGCAAACTCGCTTCGCTCAAACAGTGCGCCTGCATATCTCACTGCGCCAAGAAGTCCTAATACCTCGATCCTTATGGCTGTCAGGTACTCGTTAAAGGACATATTTTTATATTTGCGGAACAGCCTGCTCAAATAGGTCTGGGATATGCCGAATACTGAACAGACCGATTGAAGCGAAAGCGGCTCCGAATTAAGGTAAGAGTATTAAACGGTGACGGAGCAAAATGGATTAGTGAATGTACAAATACAGCTGAAAAACACTGCCAACTGGACAGGTTTCATATATTCAAGGCAATTCTGTGGCAGGTATACGATAAGAAAGAAGCAAAAAAGATAGCACGACTGATTAAATCCGGAAATGTACAAAAAGCTTTAGCGCGTATAGAAGAACTCAAATATGAGTGTGGAGGAGAGTGCGATAAGGTAGAAAAGCTTCAAAATCTTGAAGAATGCCTAAAAAGCAATCTTGATGGATTAATACTGTACCATGAGAGGGACAACCTTGAGCTGCCGGAACCTCCGGAAGGGATAAAAAATTGCAAACTTCTACTTGACACAAACATTAGATTATTGATAAAAATATTTCCATATAAAGAAGAGCAGGAATAATCCTGCTCTTCCTGCTTTTCTTTTTTATTACATCAGCTATTTTGTTTTTCCTTACGGGATACTACTCCCTCGCCACACGTTTATTATCATTTTCATGGTTCAGAGTTAATAAGCTATGCTAATAGAAAAATTAGAAAGTCGGATATATGTCTATGGTTTCACCACCTACTCCTATGAAGTTATTCCCTGATGACCATGTAGTATCATTTATAAGAGGCTTAAATTCAAAAGTAGTACCTGCTGGAATACGTTCTATCTCAAATTCCCAAATATCCGGCGCAACATTTCTCATTTTTCTTCCTTGATCCCACCATAATGGATAAGTATCTCCTCTTAAATACATTGTGTTACCCCAGCCAACATCATAATGTACTCTTATTGTAGTTACTGTAGGCGCTGAAGGAATATAACTTGCAGGTGTTCCTGGAACCAGTATCATAGCATTATTCTTAGGAATAGTTACTGTTATCTGTTTTCCAGTTACTCCACCAGAAGTAACCTCAACTGTTTGTGAAGTATCTAAAAGATTCGTTAATATAGTTCCTACAGGAATAGAACTTTCTGTTCTTAATGGAATAGTTCTTGTTACAATATTCCAATCATTGTTGAGTATGGTTATTACTTCATCCCCTGTGGTATCATTTCTACGTGAATATGAAAATACTTTGTCATCAACCCACATTTCACGTTGTGTACCATTTCTTAAAGGTTCATAATCTTTTCGTATTTGTGCAAGTCGCTTGATATGTTTATATATAATATTATTCTGGTCAAATACATTCATTACTTCACGATTTTCTTTATTAGCAATTCCTTGCCATTCTGTTGGTCTTCCACCACCATAAAATGCTTGCTCAGTTCCGTAATATACATCTGGAATTCCTCTTACGGTAAATAAAAATGTCATTCCCAATCTTAACTTAGCATAATTATCATCTGCAAGGCATAAGAAACGATCTCTATCATGATTATCAAGGAATGTTACTAGCTTATTAGGATCTTTATATTTATAATCTTGGTCTAGTATATTTTTTACATCATAAAAACTAGCATCATGGGCAAATACTTCTCTAGCTTTGAAAAATAATGGAAAATCTAAAACACCCCATTCATAGTTCTGATAATCACTTACATAATCAACATCACCGTAAAATATTTCCCCAAATGACGGTACCCCGAGATAAGATTCAAATTCTTGTAAAAAGTCTTTAGGTATCGAACGAGCTGCATCTACACGAACAGCATCAATATCAAAATCATCAACCCACATTTTGTAAACCTTTTTGATTTCATTTCTTGCTGCCGTATTTTCTTGAGCAATATCATCTAATCCACCTAAATCACAATTTTCCACTTGCCATTGATCATTCCAGTCCTGAATATCTCCATTATGATGATACCAATTAGGATTATTAAATGGATAAGCTGGTTGATAATCAGCTGAACTGTACTCAGTCGCATATGGATCTAAATAATCTGCTGTATGATTTGGTACCACATCAAGAATTACCTTTATACCATTTGCATGAGCAGTATCTACCAATTCTTTTAGTTTAGCTTTAGTTCCAAAATGAGGGTCTGCACTATAATAATCATGAGTAAAATATCCATGGTATCCTGATTCGCTACCATCTCTACTAAATAGCTCATTTTCTGAAGGAGGAGAAATCCATATTGCTGTTACTCCTAAATCTTTAATGTATGGTATCTTGTCAATAATACCCTGCCAGTCTCCACCTTGATGATATTTGAGCTCTCCCGGCCTATATTCTTGACCTAATATACCATTATTTGAAGGATCACCATCAGGATAGCGGTCAGTTAATATCATATATACTATATCATTATTATCGAATCCTAATCTTGCTGCATTTGCTATTGAGAAATTTCCACTTACTACTGTAAGTATAAAAATAAATGTAACAATTAAAGATAATTTTCTAAATCTTTTCATTCTATGTTCCCCTTTCTTTTATCTTTTGTTTTTTAGTAAAAATTAAAAACTAAAAACCGATCAACCTATTGTCTACCCTTGATTCTTAAGTAACCATTGGTATCCCCTCCTTTATCAAAAAAGTACGCTCTCGAAAACTCAGAGAGCTTTAATTTTATAGATTTTCAAGGTTCAGCATTTCTGCTTCACCCCTACTTTTTAATGAAAAATTTTTTCTAAATTTCCAGTTATATTCCCATATATACCCATAAATGGCTCTTATCTATCTTGACAAACACACGTTCGCCCCAAAATGGAAGTGGATGGTATTTATTACCATATCTTCTGTTTTGGAGGTTTTTTATGTTACGAGATTGGACACCACATTGCAATTACCAGGAAAAGCTTCGCCTGAAAATGCTCCTGTATTATGAAACGCAAAGAAGCAGGCTGGTTGCACTGGATAAAAGCATTTCAAAGCTCTATCTACTCAACCTGGATAACCTGCTTCCCGTAGTCAAGCCTTTATACCCTGATTCTGGCCGACCCGCCAAAAATCAGCAAGGTATAATACGCTCACTCGTATTAATGCTTGACCAACAGGTTTATTCTATCACAAATTGGGCTTTAAAGGTAGCCTCTGATCCTTTGCTTTTTGATATTTGCGGTTTTGTCGTCAAAGCTCCGGCTGCTGCCTCCTACTATGATTTCCTAATCCGATTTTGGAGAGCAGACCGTAAGCTTCACCTGAATCGGAAAAAGAAAGTCAAAAAGTTTACCAGCAAGCCAAGGTTAAAACTGAAGGCTGGCGAAAAGCTTAAGCCAAATTCGACGGCTCACCCTTTTATTCTGGCGCCAGTCACTATGGTGTTAAGGTTTGCGACTGCCGCTCAAAGGGAATCTTTAATTGCCAATGCCCCAGAAGGTTCTCCGACCCGGATGCAAAATGGGGATGGGATAGTTACCGCGAACAGTGGTTCTTTGGCAATACTCTTTTCAATGTCACCGCTTCAGACAGCCCCTATGACCTTCCCATTTACATCAAGATGGTTCAGGCAAGCCGCCATGACAGTATTACCACCGTCTTCGCCCTCCAGGATATCCATAAACTATATCCATATCTTAATTTTAAAAGCTTTGTAGCGGATGGCGCCATGGACAACTATCCTATCTATGAGCTTTTAAAGCATTACGGCATTGCACCTTTTATCTCTCTGGATTCCAGGACTAAAGCCAAATTCAACTATCCCCACCCGGATATCCTCTGCTTTGATGACCATGGCCATCCCATTTGTCATGGAGGAATCCCTATGGTCAACTGGGGCTTTGTTGAACCTAAAGGCGTTAAATATCGTTGCTGGTTTGCGACAAAAGGCTTGGAACCCCCAAAGGAGTGTAAATGCTCGGACAGCAATTACGGCAACGTCGTCTACATCAAACCTGATTTTGATCCAAGAATGTTTCCTAAAGTCCCTCGGGATTCTGAGGCCTTTGCGGTTTTCAAGGGGCAAGTATATTGAATTCAAATTAATGGATATTTTACTGTTAAAATTCTCTGTTTCTTTAATTTCCAGCTGCTTTTCGATTACCTTCAAAAAATTGATTAGGCAGTTGTATACTCTACAACACCTTTTATTTCAAGGGTTTTAACCTGAAATTCTTAATAATTTCCTCCAAATTGTCGATATATGTTATCCGCACATAACAAATTTTCATTATGATAATATTTTTCTCTATAAATCCAAAATAACCTCATCTTGAATCTTTTTAACATCTCCGCTAGTATATGCTATGAACGTTTTTAAGAATCATCTATAGATAGACACTACTTATCCCTTTATCGCTCCTGCAGATAAACCTGTTACAAAAAACTTTTGACAGGCAATAAATATTACAATAACAGGTATTAACGATATAACTGACATTGCAAATACATAACCCCATTGAGTAAAATTATGTTGTCCGAAAAATCCTGAAATAGCTATTGGTAATGTTCTTTTTTCAACATCATTTATAACTGTTAAAGCCCAGGGATATTCCTCCCATGCAATCAAAAAGTTAAAAATACTTACTGCTGCAACCGCTGGGCTTGCAAGCGGCAACATTATTTTATTATATACGGTAAACACTGTTCCCCCATCAATATAAATTGCATCATCAAAATCCTTTGGTATATCTTCAATAAATCCTTTTATCATAAATGTTGAGAACGGAACCACCCAGGATACATATACAGGAATTAGTCCAAATAATTTATTAATAAGCTTTAACCATACAATAAGCTCAAATTGCGGTATAATAAGTGTCATTCCTGGAATAATCATAGTAGTCATTATAAGTCCGAACAATAATTTTTTTCCTATAAAATCAAACCTCGCTATACAATACGCAAGAGTAGATGAAACAAAAGCTGCTAATAAAACTGTACACAGCGCTACAATCAGACTGTTTAAAAAGTTTTTGTAAAAGTTTACTTTAAAAAGAACATATTTATAATTTTCCAGTGTAAAAACATCGGGTATTAATTTTGGGGGATATTCATATAATGCACCATTAGGTCTAAAAGAAGTACTTAACATATATAGCATTGGTGTTGTTGTTATTATTACTCCTAATGTTAATATAAAATATATCAACAAACTGTAAACTCTATTTTGCTTTTCCACTCGCAATCCCCCCATCTAATCATTAAATCTCTTAAAAAATTTAAATTGAATAATGGTAATAACTGCAATTACTAAGGCAACAATATATGATAGTGCAGCAGCATACCCAAAATCTCTAGCTTCAAATGCCTTATAATACATCCAAGTCAATACCACTTCCGTTTGATGCGCAGGCTGTCCGCCAGTCATTAGTTGTATTGACGTAAATACATTAAACGCACCAATACTAAGCATAACCACCGCAAATAGTATGGTATTTTTTATAGACGGAAGAGTTATATAAAAAAACTTTTTCAATCTATTGCATCCATCTATATCAGCAACTTCATATAACTCTTTTGGTATGCATTGCAATGCAGCAAGGAATACTACCATATTCCATCCAATACCTTTCCAAATCCCTAATAACTCTGCTACAAACATACCTGTCATGGGCTTATCGAGCCATCTTATGTTATCACTTACAATATTTATAATGTCCTTTAAAAAGTAATTTAAAAATCCTTCATTATTAAAAATATATCTAAATACCAATGAAACAATTACCCATGATGTTATTACCGGTAAGTAATATAAAACTCTAAAACCAACTTTAAATTTTGAAATATTATGTATTAAAACAGCAATTAATAGCCCTATAACAATCTGGCTAGGAACCGTGATAATAGCATACATAAGCGTATTGGTAATAGAAATTCTAAATACAGGGTCTTTAAATACCTCTATATAATTACCCATCCCTACAAATGGTGATGCCTGATTTAGCCCTATTTTCCAATCAAAAAAGCTCATTACAAACAACTTTACAATAGGATATATAGTAAATAAACCAAAAGTTATTAAACCGGGTAAAAGAAGCAAAAATATTTGTAATCCTTTAATACTTATTTTGTTAAATCTGAATTTGTTTTGCAAAAACATATCTATAGTACCTTGCTTTACCTGAGTCATTTCTTCCACCCCAAACTTTAATTAATTTTATAATATTAGCGTAATGGTAAGTAACGTTACTTACCATTACGCTAATTACATAATTTTACTGCTTTTTCAATAATTCATCAATTTTTTTAGCTGCATCATCAAGAGCAGCTTTAACTGGCTTTTCTCCCGTTATTGCTAATGTTACTGCAGTTGTTAACTCTTTATCAATTTCCGGCCAAGTTGATACAGGCGGTCTTGGTTTAGCAGTTTTTATTGCTTTAAGGAATGGAGCGAAGTTTTTAATACCCTTAACAGCATCAGATTCAATAGCGGTTTTGTTTACTGGAATTTGCCCAACTTTAGCCATCTCTATTTGAGCAAATTCACCAGTCATAAACTTCATAAATTCCCATGCAGCTTCTTTATTAGCAGTACTGAACATGATAATATCTTCTCCTCCAAGAACCTGCGCTGAACCACCTTTTCCAGCAGGCATCTGAGCGGTTTCAGGCTTAAAGTCAGGATACGAACCAGCTAATTCTGCAAATTTCCATGGCCCTTCAATAATCATAGCATATCTGCCTCGTCCATACCCGTCTGTAAGAGGAATGTCACCTTTGTTAAATCCTATCATTGCGCCATCTTTATAAAGATCAGCGAGCTTTTGAATTATTTCTATGGTTTCAGGACTATTAAGGTATCCAGTAGCAACTTTATACTCAGGGTCTGTTATATCCCCTCCGTTACTCCATATAAATGGGCATATATTCCATCCTGAAAGTGCCGGCTCTGCATAACCCCAAATCTTTTGTCCATTCTCTTCCTTTGTAAGCTTCCTCGCTGCTTCAAAGAATTCATCCATTGTTTTAGGAACTGCTACTTGTGCTTTATCAAACATTTCTTTATTGTAAAACAATATTTTGGTATTGGTATTTAATCCTAATCCATAATAATTTCCTTTAACCTTTGCTGTATTCATCGGACCTTCTAAAATGTTATTTGCTACGTTCTGAAAGTCTTTCATTTCCTTATCTAAAGCCACAAGTATGTTTAATTTCTGAAATTCCGGAACCCATGCTATATCAGATCTTGCAACATCGGGTAGTTGATTGGCACTTGCACTTACCAATATTTTTTTATGTAACTGGGCCCATTCATGAGAAACTGCTTTAACTTTTATGTGAGGAAATTTTTCCTCAAACGCTGGTATAATCACTTCATTTAATGTTTTGTTTTCCGGAGATTGTGCATTGTAATGGTGCCAAAAACTAATTGTTACTTTTTCCTTTTCTTTTTCCTGTGAAGTGCTCTCCGTACTTTTTAAATTTTTATCTTTGGATTCACTAGGCACCTGATTGCTACATCCCACAGCCATAGACACCATCATTACAAAAATTAAAGCAATACCTATAATCTTTCTAAATAAACGTTTTTTCATAAAAACCCCTCCATTTCTATATTTTTAATATTTTACTTGCATAAAATACATACTTGATATGGCTTAAGTTGAATATGTAAAGTACCTGAATAATCAATGATATCGTCATTGTAATAAATGCTGTTATCCAGCTGTTCTATTCTATAAATTTTTCCTGAAATTTCATCTGTTAGAAAACCACAACTTTGCTCTTTGACTGGAAGTATGACTTGAATAGTTGAATCAGCATTATTTATGACAATATAGACTCTTTCATTATTTATTTCCCTGAAAAATGCATACACGTTATCTTCTGAGTTGCAGTAATTACATTTGAAAATTCCTAACTTTAATGCGGACTTTGATTTTCTAATCCTTATAAGTTTCTTATACCATTCCAGAAGTTTTTGATCTTGTTTCTTTTCATCCCATTCCATTGCCTTCCTGCAATCAGGGTCATTTTCTCCATCCAACCCTACTTCATCCCCATAATATATGGAAGAAATACCCGGGAAACATAATTGAAATGCTGCAGCTGCCTTCAGTCTCCTACTATCACCATTACTAAGTGTCAGGAACCTTTCTGTATCATGGCTTCCAATAAGATTAAATAGTGAATGATGTACAGACGAAGGATAAACGCCTAAAAATTTGTTAATCCTTGAATCAAACTCTAAACTATTAATACATTTTTTTGCAAAGAAGTCAACTACTGCATCTCTAAAAAGATAATTCATTACTGAATCCATCTGATCTCCACGGAGCATATCTCTATTTTCCTTCCATGTCTCAGCTAAAATAAAGCATTCAGGCTTTATAGACTTAACCAGTTTTCTGAACTCCTGCCAGAATGTAAAATCAATTTCATCGGCTACATCCAGACGCCATCCATCAATATTTCCTTCTTCAATCCAGTACTTTGCAATCTTAAGTATAAAACTTCTAACTTCCGGATTGCTCATCCTTAGCTTGGGCATCCACTTATAATAGCCAACGCACTCATAGTTTAATTTTTCTTTATCAACCGGAAAACTTTCAATATAAAACCAATCCTTGTATTTTGAATTTTGACCATTTTTTACTACATCCTGGAATTGGTCTGAAAAATATCCACAGTGATTAAAAACACCATCAAGTATAACCTTTATCCCATATGAATGACACTTATGTATTAATGTTTTAAAATCGTTTAAGTCTCCAAAATGCGGATCAATTTTAAAATAATTTATAGTATCATACTTATGGTTAGCAGAGGCTTCAAAGATAGGATTAAGATATAAAGCGTTTATACCCAGATCTTTAAGATAATGTATTTTTTGAATTATTCCTTTTAAATCCCCCCCCATAAAATTCTCTCTAGTGGGTTTACTACCCCATTGTTCTGTACTTTTAGGATCATTATTTTTATCTCCGTTGCAAAACCTTTCAGGGAAAATTTGATAAAATATAGAGCCTTTTACCCAATCAGGCACTTTAAAAACATCATTTTCATTAGTATATAAGTATTCAAAAAAGCCATCTTTAGGAACCGAACTGCTTATACCATGATAATTTAGGAAAAATGTATTAATGCCATCATTAATTTGAAAAAAATATTTAATATACCTTGTAACCTCCTTTGTATTTATAATTGTTTCATAGTAATCAAACATTTTATCTCTGGCATAACATTTCATTTCAGAATGTTGTTCTCCTGTTCGTTCTCTTTTATGTCTGTTCCAATAAATCAAGGTACAAGATTTTGCATCTTTTCTCTTTATTTTCAGTCTTATCGCCAATTTATTCCTTTCTATTGGATAAACATAATCTCTTGTTTGTTCATGAATAATAGCTTCCCAAAACATTGTTACCATTCCTTTTTAATTAGTATTTTAATTTCATGTCACCCTTGAAATAATTAGCTATTACCTCTTAATCTTAATTTTTTGCTTGTTCCTCTGCTCACCAGCTCTACAGATAGAAGGCTATGCTGCTTACTTGTAGACGGCGTTTCTATTTCCTTTAAAAGCATTGTAGCAGCTTGCATGCCTAAATCAACAACATCAATATCTACGGTAGTCATCTTAGGATCAGAAAATTCGGCAACAGGATAATTGTCAAAACTAACAAGTCCAAATTCTTCAGGAATCTTATATCCTTTTTCCTTTATAGCTGTTAGTGCTCCAAAAGCAGCTATATTATTTGTAAATATCACTGCATCTAGAAAATCCTTAGTTTCAATTAAATTTTTCATAAGTCGATATCCATCTTCTTTCGTGCATCCACCTTCACTTATCAGCTCTTCATTCAACTCCATATTATGTTCTTCAAGAGCTTTTTTATATCCATCTAATCTATGCCTATTAAATTTATCTTCAAAACTACCGGCAATAAATGCAATTTTTCTATATCCGTTGTCAATTAAATGATTTGCAGCGACCTTTCCGGCCATTTGGTTATCGATATCCACCCAATTAACATCAAAATGAAAATTAGGCTCTCCTAAAACAACGAAAGGAAATTTCTGTTCCTCCATTTTTTTTACAAAACTTTTTTTTAATAAAGATGCCGGAAGTATAATACCGTCAACCCTTTTCTCGAAAACAAACTTACTTAAAGCAGCTTCACGATCAATCATTGTTTTTTCATTAGCAATCATTAAATAATAGCCTCGTTTACAAAGAACTTTTTCAATACCATACTGTACCTGATAAAAAAATGGGTTGGCAAATGCTTTTGAATTGTCTATATCAACAATAAGTGCAATAGTATAAGTGCTTTGATTTGCAAAACTTCTGGCCATGCTATTAGGAAAGTAATTTAATTCTTGCATTGCTTTTTTTACTCTTATGACAGTTTCAGGTGATATAAGTGGACTGTTATTTAAAACTCTTGATACAGTTGATGTGGATACTCCTGCCATTTTCGCTACGTCTTTTATTGTTACAGCCATTTCTTACCCCCTTATTTTATGCAACCAGTTGCATTGCACCTTAAAAAAAATACTTAATTAATTCTAAATTAATAGCTATCAAAAAAAGAAATTTATATATATTTTGTATCAATAATGCAACCGGTTTAATTAATACAAACAAAAAAATTATGTATTTATTATTTATAATCATATTAACATTTATTTTTAATAAATGCAATAGTTTAATATTTGTATTCTTTTTAAATATCTGCAATTATCTTACTATATTGATAATTATCTCTTTTATTCTTTATATTTTGTGATAAAAAAAATCAGACTTAATATTTTATTAGGAGTACGTCCGCTTTGCAATTTTATTACGCTTATTATATGGTAAATTCATATGTTTGATTCTTTTTTTCTTTTTTGATTGCACAAAAAGCATAGGTATATACCATCCGATACCACCAAAAAGTATACCGGTAATAATGCTTTGTGAAACCAGGGCAAATATTATAGCACATACTATCGCACTCATAATGCATATTGTAATAAATTCTTCTCCCTTTAAAGGAATATGTGCTTTCACAAGCTGGAATTGAACATGTCTTTTATAACCGTTAAATATGCCCAGATTTCCGTTCCTCTTCCAGATATAAGAATTTCAAAATTGATATCAGCAACTTTTATCTGAATAACAAACAGCTTTCTTTTTCTTCTATTGAAGTTCTTAACAAAATCACTAAAACCACTCCCTACACTTTCAGTGTAGGGAGTGGTTTTAGTGTTATTTATATAAATGCGCTCATTCATATCTCTGTTATGATTTGGACGAAGGACTTTTTAAGATGTATTCAGATGGTGGCACACCGGTTACCGACCGAAATACGCGGCTGAAATAGAACTGGTCGTTATAACCGACTAGCATGGCTACATCCTTTAGCGGTATATTCGGATTTTCTATAATAAGCCGTTTTGCCTCATCGATCCTTATGGCTGTCAGGTACTCGTTAAAGGACATATTTTTATATTTGCGGAACAGCCTGCTCAAATAGGTCTGGGATATGCCGAATACTGAACAGACCGATTGAAGCGAAAGCGGCTCCGAAAGATTTTGCTCCAGGTATTGCTCAATGGAGTTGAAAAAGGCTGGGGTATCCACTTTGTGGTCCTTTTTTTCAACACACTGTACAATTTTCTCCACCAGCTCCCATATATTGGCCATAAGTTCACCGAAGGTTGTTGAGTAGTACAGGGCTTCATCAAGCAAAAATTCAATGTCGTAACTTTGCCCTCCCCGGGCTACCGCAGAATGTTTTTCGACATGATGGAGTATCTGCCGCAGATTGCTCTCCACCCACAGTTGGGTGCGCCGTTCTTTTTCCCATGTGCCAAAAAGTTTTATTAATTCCTGTTTTAACCCATCATACATTGCGTTTGAAACAAGGAAAGCTATCTTGTTGCCCAGCGACCCGTCCATACTGGCCCGGTTTTCTACAGCGGACCGGACTTCGGTAAGCTCATAAATTGTCTGGGAAAGCCCGATGACAATATTATTGTCCAGAGTCCGGTAAAGGTTGGAAACCATATTCTTACACTCCAGCAGCCCGAAAAATTCCGAGGCAAAGATTGTGGTATGGTAGCCGCCGGTCAGCTTTTCAGCCGTTCCTGCAACCAACGACTCAAAAGCGTTCCTATCAGTAAGTTCCGGAGTGCAGAAAAAGAGCAGTTCCCGTTCATCTCTGCCCGTCAGAACCCATATGCTGTTATCACCTGTGGTGCATGACACCGCGTAAGCTTCTACAGCAGGATTATATGCGGCTGCGGTATGTTTCGAGGAAAATCTCGAGGGTAACCCGTTTTCCCGCAGAATGGCCGCCGAATAGCACTTGAATGGCAGGTATTTTTCGACCTGCCACGTCTCCGCCGGCGCGCCGATCAAAATATGTTTCAGCAATCCGACACGCTTTATATAGTATTCTGTTTCGAGCTTTTGCCGTATTGAATCAAGCAGTTTTTTCAACTGGCCGGCGTTAACCGGCTTCAGCAGATAATCAACAACGCCGGACTGTATTGCACCTTTGGCATATTCAAAATCCTGATATCCGCTTACAATTACCGAATAGATAAACGGGAACTCCTCCTTGATGTGGGAAACAAGTTCGATACCGTCCATGACCGGCATTTTTATGTCGGTAATAACTACATCAGGCTTTAACAACCGGACCTTTTCAAGCCCCTCGGCACCGTTTTCCGCCGTATCGACTATTTTAAAACCGCTGCACCGCAATTCTATAATTGATTTGATATAGCGCATAGCTGACGGCTCATCTTCGACCAGCACAATCCTCATCATTTTTCATCACTCCCCTTTGCAAACTCAACAGCACCGCCTATTGTCACTTGTGCGCCTCCGGTTTCGGTGTTTTTAAGCGTAAAAACAAATCTGCCATTGTAAAACAGTGCCAACCTTGCATATGTGTTGATAATTCCCATTCCACCAATTGCAAACCCGGTGTGGGTTTCTACACCGAAAAGTTCCTTTTCCATTAACTTTATCCTTTCCTCCAGTTCACAAAGCACCTTTTGGTCAAATCCCTGTCCGTTGTCGGTAATTTCAATATACCACCACCCGTCAGACACATAGCCTCTGATTCCTATTTTCATGATTTTCTGTAATTTTTCAAAGCCGTGGTTTATTGAATTTTCAACAATTTGCTGCAATACGATTTTAGGTATTGCTTGTCCGCAAATGGCCGGATCTACGTCAATATTGAATTCCAGCCGGTGTTCAAAACGCTTTTTCATCAGCAGCAGGTAATTACGGACATGTTCCAGTTCCTCGCCAATGGTGGCTGAACGTTTTAAGGTGGAGGTTGAGTAGCGCAGCATAGCCGCAATACTGTCGCATATCTCACAAATCTCATCATCGCCGTTTACAATACCCTTATTGGAAAGCACATTAAGGATGTTGTAGATAAAGTGGGGGTTTACCTGTGCCTGAAGCGAATCAAAGCTGGCCTGCATTTGCAGCGACTGGGACTTGATTTCGCGGCTTACCGCTTCATTAAGCCTTTCACGCAGGCGCTGAAATGCGTTGTTTAGCGCCTCTATTTCATTGTTTGAGCTTTTAATGATGATTTTCTCCGGCAGGTTCCCCAATTCGATACACTCCATTTTTTGCTTGAGCTGCCGTATCGGCCTGGCCAGCTGCTTTGAAAAAATGTATATATATATAAACGAAATGATAATTACGAGAATACCAACGATAATGGTGATATTGCCTGTGAATAGAAGCGGCTTGAGCAGGGCGTCCTTATCCTGCACAAGGATAATCTTTATTCCCGTGTAACCTGAACCTGTTCTTGCCAATATTTCATCCTTTCCGGTAACCAAATTCCTTTCAACGGACACAGGTTTATTAACCTCGACGGGAAGCTTGGAATAATAATCGAGCAACGTACTGTCCGTTATACCGCTGTTATAAAATATTTCACCTGCGCTTGTGACAGCAACCACCTTAATATTTTCCTGGTCAGGTACGGCGAAAATTTTTTCAAGCTCCCGATATGGGTTCTGCACCTCGATATAACCCATCCCGCCATTCGGTCCCTGTACCGAGCGCGCCAATCCGAAAACCTTGATGTTGTCGGACAATGCCCATGGGTCGGCATACGGCGGAAGAATTACCACTTTTCCCATGGAACTATCGGCCCGCGCCGTCCATCCGAGACCATGGATCAGTTCCAGCAAATTATGGCTCACGTTGTGTGTCCTGAAGTTGCTGGATAAAAAATCCCCTTTGTTGTTGAAAACGCTTACTCTGTAAAAGTTTTTGTCCATCGAGTAACTGAGCAAAGTGCCCTTAATGGTTTGTATACCCTCGTTGATATAGACTAGGTTTTCGGGATTGTCCCTATCAAGATTGGCAATACTTGCCATAGATGACATAAAACTGCCGCTGGAAAGCAGATAGGTCATGATAAAGTCCATTGGGCGAATAAGGTTGTCGAGCTGTTGTGACATCTTTTCCGAAATAACCGCGAGGTTTGAATAGGCATTGGCTTCAAATACCCCGGCACTGTATTGATAAAAACTTACTCCAAGGGTAACAACAAGTAGTATGATTAATAGAGAATAGGTCAGCAATAGCTTCGTTTGAAAACTCATAGATTTTCCGTCCTTCCCATCAGAACTTTACTATTATTATAGCAGCAAGATTCCAATAAACCAATGGAAAATGAGTGCATTTTCATATTATACTTTCCCGAACAAAAACAAAGCAGGAACGGAACATTAAATTCCGCTCCTGTGCCATATGGTTTTATTTCACATATGGATAGCTAAACCGGTAGATTCCGGAACCTATTTCAGCCTCAGCGCCGCCGGGACAGGCTGTGAAGGACACACCCTCGGCACTGACGGTCTCTGGCGAGGCGCCGGGAAGGGTGACATGCGCCGTCGTGTTGTGGGGCACGATGACGTCAACGATCATATTACTACCCTTGATACTCCACTTGATGGCCGCCTTGCCGTAAACACTCATATATTCAGCTTGTGCGTGTGTCAGTTCGCCGCCGGGCTGCGGTCGCATGAGGATACGCTTGTAGCCCGGCACATCAGGGTCTGTATCAAGGCCGGCAACCACACGGTAGAGCCAATCACCAATGGCACCGTAGGCATAATGGTTAAATGAGTTCATGTCGGCACTCCACATTGAGCCGTCGGGCTTGATACCGTCCCAGTGCTCCCAGATGGTTGTAGCACCCTTTTTGACCTGATATAGCCATGACGGGTAATCGTCCTTCAACAGCAGGCTGTATGCCGCATCGAGCTTGCCGTTCCGGCTCAGAACATGACAGAAATACGGCGTGCCCAAGAAGCCGGTCATTAGGTGGCCGCCGTTCTCATCCAATAGGGCTATCAGCGTGTCGACGGTTCGGGCGCGATGTTCCTCCGGCACAAGTCCGAACATGAGTACGAGGATGTGGGCTGTCTGTGTCCGCACCGCAAGACGGCCGGAAGGAGTGAAAAATTCGTCCTGAAAAGCCTTAACAATGGCGGCATGGAGTTGTGAATATTCCTCCGCATCGGGCTTGTTGCCCAACACGGCCGCCGATTTTGCAAGCAATTCCGTGGAATAGGCGTAAAAGGCGGTGGCAACCAGGTCGTTTGGTGTTGCTCCAAAATAGCTTCCTTCCTTGGCATCAAGAGCAAGCCAGTCGCCAAAGTGGAAACCGGTATTCCATAGAACACCGTTCTGCGCATGGCTACGTATGTATTCTACCCATCCCTTCATACTGCTGTACTGCTCCTCCAGGATGCGCCGGTCGCCGTAACACTGGTATACCGTCCACGGGCAGATGACAGCCGCATCGCCCCAACCGGT
This sequence comes from Petroclostridium xylanilyticum, assembly GCF_002252565.1. Taxonomy (NCBI): domain Bacteria; kingdom Bacillati; phylum Bacillota; class Clostridia; order Eubacteriales; family Oscillospiraceae; genus Petroclostridium; species Petroclostridium xylanilyticum. The sequence goes on along the minus strand of NZ_NPML01000002.1, from coordinate 168,895 downwards.
GGATGAATGGTCGTCATGTACCATCTTGTCATTTTTCATGGCACCCGTCAACACGTCAGGGATGACAAATGGAACACCGCCGTTTTCAAGCTGCTCAGCCTTTAAATCCCGCAGCCACTTCTTGAAGAATGGCTCGGTGCCCATGAGATAACAAGCAGTACGTATAAACACCTGCGCATCACCTGTCCAGCCAAGGCGCTCGTCACGCTGCGGACAGTCGGTGGGTACATCGACAAAATTACCCTTCAGGCCCCAGAGGATGTTGTGCTGCAATTGGTTGACAAGTTGATTGGAACAAGAAAAACTTCCAGTCTGTTCCATGTCGGAATGGATGACCACGGCGGTAAAGGCATCGACCGTCGGCTCGCCGGGGAATTCCTCTATCATTACGTACCGGAAACCCTGGAATGTGAAATGAGGCTCAAAGATTTCGGCTTCACCACCCTTGAGGATGTATTCAATGCGTGCCTTTGCACTGCGGAGGTTTTCGGTGTAGAAGTTGCCGGCGGCGTCGAGCACCTCGGCGTGCTTTAGCACTACTCTGTCACCTGCCTTACCCTTGACAATGAATTTTACCCAACCGGCCATATTCTGGCCAAAGTCAATGACTCGCTCGCCCTTGGGCGTTGTGAACATGGATACCGGCTTGAAGGTCTCCTGCCGTCTGACCGGTAGGCCGTCCTGCGCGGTAAGCACCGACATGTCTTGTTCAATAACCTGTACCGACTCCCAAAGTGAATCATCGAAGCCGGGCAAGTCCCAGCCCCACTGCTCAAGACGGGCATCATAGGTCTCTCCGTGGTAGATCTCGGAATACAGGATTGGACTGTCTGCGGCCTTCCAGCTTTGGTCTGATATCACAAGCTGTTCACGACCGTCGGTGTAGCGGACAAGCATTTGGAACAGCAGTGCAGTGCGACTGCCGTATATGTTGCGCCGCCCCAGCCATCCGGCGAGCTCTCCCTTATACCATCCGCATCCGACTGACGCGCCAACGACGTTGGCACCCTTCTTGAGCATATCAGTGACGTCGTAGGTCTGGTATTGAAGCCGCTTTTTGTAAGCTGTCCATCCGGGAGTCAACAGGGCATCACCTACACGGCTGCCGTTGATGAACAGCTCATACATGCCGAGGGCAGTAGCATAGATTCGTGCAAAAGCAACTTCACCGTCCAAAGTGAATTCCTTGCGCAGCAGCCTGCCCTTGGAGGATGCGCCGGCGTCATTGTCCTCAGGCGAGATAAACCGGGCCTTCCACTGCGAGACGTCAAACATTGCGGTTTCAAAATATCCCGTGTCGCTCCACGGGCTTTCCTGTCCATGGTTGTCGGTTATCTTAACCCTGTAGAAATACCTTGTGGACGGTGCAAGAGCGGGACCGGCGTATTCTACGTGGACTGATTCGGACGAATTGACAGTTCCCGTATCCCACATCACGGTGTCAAAACCGGCATCGGTGGCGACCTGCACACGGAAGGTCTCCTGCATTACGTTTTGCCCGTCCGATTCGATCATCCATCCGAAACGGGGTTTGGTCTCCCCGATACCAATGGGATTTTCGAGGTATTCGCATTTCAGTTTAACAGCTTTTAACATTTCAATCACTCCTAAGTCGTTATCTTTATAGATTTTATTAATTTTACCATCCCGGCCGCTAATATTACATAGATTAACCAAAACTACAATATGTATTTTTGAGTACACAGCTTGCACCATACCTGTTATAATTAGGCTTAAAACATATATCTTTACTCCATAATTATTTCATAAGACTCTTCCGTCGAATCCATAACCCTAATCCCCGCATTTAACTTTCTTTAATAACAATAACAAAGGACTACCTAACCAGCAGATAGTCCTTAATTTTGTCTTAAGTATCAAACGATGCGCTTTATTAATAATGCGACTCATATACTTCATTTAATTACCAAATCGCCGTCGTAGGACGTGATAATTTTATACAAGTCAGGACGACGATCTCGAAAGATTCCCCACTCGATGCGTTGTATCTCTAACTGATCCAGATCAAACTCTGCTAAGAGGACTGTTTCTTGGGTACGGTCCGCTTCCACGATTTTGTTTCCCTGGGGACCTGCAATAAAGGATGAACCGTAAAAGGTAATTTTCGAATCATCATCCTCTTCAACCCCGACTCGGTTTGATGCAATAACCGGCACCAAGTTGGCCGCAGCATGTCCCAACATACAGGCCTGCCAGTGATCCTTGGAGTCAATGGACGCATCCTGGGGCTCAGACCCGATGGCAGTAGGATAAAAAAGCATCTCTGCGCCCAAGAGTGTCATGCACCTGGCCGCTTCCGGAAACCACTGATCCCAGCAGATTCCAACACCGATTTTACCATATCGGGTGTTCCAGACGCGAAACCCAGTATCCCCCGGATTAAAGTAGAACTTCTCTTCATAACCGGGACCGTCGGGAATATGACTCTTGCGGTATTGTCCCAGAATTTCTCCATTGGCATCGATAACTGCCAATGAGTTATATCTGGCCCAGTTTTTCTTTTCATAAAAGCTAATGGGCAACACAACACCAAGTTCTTTTGCAACATGTTTAAAATGATTGACTGCTTTGTTTGTTTCCAGTTCTGTAGCATATTTATAATAATCGGATTTTTCCTTTTGGCAAAAGTAAGGTGTCTCAAACAGTTCTTGCAGCAGGATGATTTGAGCACCCTTTTCAGCTGCCTCCCGGACCAGTGAATCTGCTTTGGCAATGTTTTCTTCGATGTTGCAGGAGCAACTCATTTGTGTTGCTGCCACTTTGACTTTTCGCATTCTATATCACCTCTTATTCAATGGAATTACAATCCTCTATAAAATATAAGCCCTAGCCTTGTTGTCCTCTATGATTATTTTTTGCCTGCTATCATCTGCTGGGTTGTACAATGCACATTGCCGCCCTCTTTGATGATTGCCATACCGTCAACTTTACGAATCCGTCTTTCCGGGAAGGTTTTCTGCAGCACTTCTTCTGCCAATTTATCCGTCTCTTCTGCCTTTCCACCAAACTGAGGTAAAATGATACCACCATTGACGAAATAAAAGTTAATATAACTCAGGGTTAATCGTTTGTTTTCGCAAATACGTTTCGGTGGCTGCTTTATGGGAATGACTTCAAATTTTCTTCCTCTTGCATCTGTTGCATTCTGCAAAACTTCCAGGTTCTCCCGGGTAATCTCATAGTTCTCATCTTCGGGGTCTTCACATACCTGCATAAGAATCTTCCCAGGTGCTGCAAAACAGGCAATATTATCCACGTGTCCATCCGTCTCGTCACCGAATAAACCCCGTTTCAACCAGATAATTTTTTCAACATTCAAATACTGCTTAAGATAGTTTTCAATCTGCTCCCGGTTAAGTTCTGGATTCCTATTGGGATTTAACAGGCATTCTTCCGTTGTTATCAGGGTACCTTCTCCATCGACGTGGATGGAACCACCTTCCATTACAAGGGGTGCATTAAAATAAGGAATGCCATAATATTCAAGAATTTTTGGTGCTACTTGATCGTCAAGATCCCAAGGGGCGTATTTGCCTCCCCAGGAGTTAAACATCCAATTCACTGCAGCTATATTTCCTTCATCATCTACCACAAAAGTAGGTCCGTTGTCTCGAATCCATGCATCATTATGCTCTATTTCAAGAAATTCAATGTTTTTACCATCGCATATGGTACGTACCTTTTGAAGCTCTTTAGGATTAACAATAACCGTAACCGGTTCAAATTCTGCGATTGCCTTGACAAGTTCTCCATAACCGCGGCAAACATTACCGTAATCTTCCGGATAACACATGGACTCCTGAATCGGCCAAGAGATGAATGTTCTCTGGTGTTTTGTCCATTCGGCAGGCATCCTATAGTTCAAGTCTTTTGGATACATAAGTTACCTCTCTTTATTTATCATTAGATTTTATTTTTGTTTTTATTCCCTCGTTGCTTTGCTGTTTTCCTTTTTAACCTTATTTTTTTCCTTGACATGGACTGATTGCTCAATTTTTCATATACTAAAATAGCATAACCAAAAAGAAAAGTCAAATTACAGTTAATTTTACAACCTTGCTGAATAATTAAGAGCAATAAAATCAAAATCTCTTATTGTCCTGCAGGTGGTATTCGTTAATACAATAAAAACCGTTGAAGCCTAATGGTTTCAACGGTTTTCGGTGGCTCTGCACTTTTAGCCTATCTTTTTCATCTTATCTATCGCTTCCCACAGTCCGTTTAAATATGTGATTCCAAGTGCTCTATCATATAAACCATAACCTGGTCTTCCTACTTCTCCCCAAATCATTCTTCCATGGTCTGGTCTTATATATCCCTTATAATCAATATCATGGTATGCTTTCATGATTTCAAACATATCTAATGATCCATCTGAGGATAGATGGGATGCCTCATCAAAGTTTCTATATGAATGTATCTTTATATTTCTTACATGTCCAAAATGTATTCTTCCTTTTCCACCAAAGTAACGAATCATTTCAGGAATGTTGTTCTCTGGATTTGCACCCAAACAGCCACTGCACAATGTCAATCCATTATATGGACTGTCTACCAAATTAATGATTCTTTCTAGATTTTTCTTGCATGTGGTAATTCTTGGCAATCCAAAAATTGACCACGGCGGATCATCCGGATGTATTGCCATCTTGATATCACATTCTTCAGCGACAGGAATAATTTCTTTCAGAAAGTATCCAAGATTTTCAAACAGCTTTTCTTCATCTACATCCTTATATTGTTCAAAAAGGTCTTTTAGCACTTTTAGTCTTTCTGGCTCCCAACCTGGCAATTCAAAGCCGTTTGAATTCGCTTCCATTTCTTCTACCAGCTTGTTAGGGTCTACTTTTTGCACTTTTTCTTCTTCATAAGATAAAGCGTTAGATCCATCAGGCAAAACCTTTGCTAAGTCCGATCGGGTCCAGTCAAATACAGGCATAAAATTATAACATACTACTTTAATGCCGAATTTGGACAGATTCCTTAACGTTTCTTTATAATTTTCTATATACCTATCTCTAGTCGGAAGTCCCAGTTTAATGTCTTCATGGACATTTACGCTTTCAATTACTTCTAATTCCAGACCGCTTCTTTCTACAGTGTCTTTTAAGTTCTTTATTTTTTCCACCGGCCATACTTCCCCTACAGGTACATCGTAAATAGCACTTACTATACCCGGTGAACCAGGTATCTGCCTTATTTTGTCCAGAGAAATACTATCATAGTTTTCTCCAAACCATCTAAATGTCATTTTCATAATTTCACATCCTTATATTAAATATTAGTCAAATTTTAAAATAACCTTAAATGTTTCAATAGGATTATTTTCTACCTGCTCAATAGCCTTTTTAATATCTGTAAATGGATATACATTCGATATAAGCGGCTTTGGGTCTACTTCCTTATTATTAAACCACTCAATTACCTGTGGAAATTTATTGCTATGAAGTCTTGATCCCCTCACATCCAATTCTTTTTTGGTAATCTCAAGCTGAGCTATCTGTGAAGGCTTATCCGTAAAACCAAGAAGAATAACCCTTCCGGCTGAAGAAGCCAGTTTTACCGCCTGCTCAAATGTTTGCGGTATGCATACCGCATCAATAATAACCGAAACGCCCAAACCGTTGCTTTCATTCATAATTACTTCTTCTACATCTTGTTTTGAAGGATTGATGGTAATATCCGCACCCATTTTTTTAGCCAACTCGAGCCTGGACTCAACCAGGTCCGAGATGATACATTTTGCACCGATTCTCTTAATTGCCTGTACTGCGCAAAGCCCTGCCGGACCTGCACCCATGATAAATACCGTATCCCTTTTGGTTACTTCTGCACGTGAAACAATCTGAGCAGCTATGGTAAACGGCTCAATAAGAACAGCTTCTTCCCAGCTTAGTTCTTTCGGGATCTTGTGGATACTGTTTTGAGGCAGTACCATATATTCCCGGTATCCCCCATCCTCATGCACTCCACGTACTTTAAGATATGAACATACATTGGGTCTTCCCACCGAACATGGATAACATTCACCACACCCAATAACAGGGTCCACTATAACATGATCACCAACGTCAAATTTTTTTACTTTATCTCCAACTTTTATTACTTTTCCTACAACTTCATGGCCAATAATCCTTGGATATGTTGCTACAGGAGATGTCCCATGATATATATGAATATCAGAGCCACATATACCTGCTGCCTTAACTTTTATTAAAATCTCATCTTCATTGGTTATTTCAGGCATTGGAACTTCACATATTTCCAGATTCTTTGGTGAAATAACCCTAGCTGCTTTCATAACGTTACCCCCCTCCTAGCTTCTACAGAACCTCAGCCTAAATATTTTTGCAACGTTGTTCTTACAGCATTATTTCCTGATACCAGTTCCTTGAAATACCCCTCAATCTTTTCTCCCAGTCCCACATCATATAGGTTTAAGCCAAACAGACTCCCATTAGATAGGATAGGTTTCAAGCTATCCCCCACAGATTCGCTGTCACCTAACTTTACATCTGCAAGGTATGATCTCAGCGTATCCAGCATCGGGTCGGGACTTAATGGCATTGCTTTCCCATTATCATCTACTCCTAATAAGTACCTGCACCAACCGGCGATGGCCAAGGGAATAAATATAAGGGTCATAGGATTCAAGTCCTCTCTTTTCACATAAGCTTTAATAGTCTCTCCAAATCTGATACCCACCTTTTGTGAAGTATCGGTAGCAATCCTTTGTGGCGAATCGGGTATATAGGGATTAGGAAGTCTTTGTTCTATCACTTCTCGAATGAAATCTTGCGGATTTATTACACCAGGATTTATAACTACAGGCAGACCTTCTTCATATCCTATCTTTTCAACCAATTTTTTCAAAGTGCTGTCTTTCATTTCATCGGCAATCAAGGTATATCCAAGAAGACATCCATATACAGCAAGTGCTGTATGCAGCGGATTTAAGCATGTACAAACCTTCATTTTCTCAACCTTATCCACTGTCTCTCTATCAACAAACAACACTCCTGCTAAATCAAGGGGCATACGTCCATTAGGAAAAGCATCTTCAATAACCAAATACTGAGGACCTTCTGCATTAACAAAAGGAGCAATATAGGTATTTTTAGAGGTGTACACTATTTCGGTGTTTTCAAAACCTGCTGAGTTCAACGAATCTTTTACCGCCTCAGAAGGTCTTGGAGTGATTTTATCAATCATAGACCATGGGAAAGAAACTTTACTCGGGTTATTGATATATGTCAAAAACTCACTCTCCACCAGTCCGTTTTCCACCCATTTCTTTACAATCATTTCTACAGATTCATGAAGCTTTTCTCCGTTATGAGCACAGTTATCCATACTCACAAAAGCAATAGGCAGCTCGCCGCTTTTATATCTGGTGTATGCCAGCGCAGCAACCTTGGACATAGCATGTGTTGGTTTTTCAGGCCCGTTTTGCATATCCGCCAAAACATTATCAAAGTATTCACCCGAAATCTTCTTAAGACTATATCCTTTTTCCGTGATAGTGAAACTAGCCATTTGCAGGCTAGGTTTTGTGAAAATTTCCTTCAATCGATTCCAGTCTTTCTCTCTTGATACATCTCCAACCAATCCCTCAGTTATACTTGCTACTACCTTTTTTTCCAAGCTTCCGTCAGGATTCATAATAACCAGAAGACTTAAGTTATCATACGGAGCATAAATCTTGTCTATTATTTCAAAATCAAAGGTCTCTACTGCTATAATTCCGGTATCGGCTTTACCCAAATCCAGAAGTTTTTGCTGTAGTACAGCAATAAAACCTCTAAATATGTTTCCGGCTCCAAAGTGCACCCAGGTCGGGTTTTCCCTGGTATTCGCCGCAATTTTATCATAGTCGAATTCTGGAAGTTCTATTTTAGCCTCCTGCCAGACTTTTTTATTTTTTATGCTTGCAATGCTTAAGTTTAACATCTGAATTAATCCTTCCTTTGATAATATTTCACACCTATTAGGTTTACCAAAAATTCCCTTAATCACAAAATAGGAGCAGCTCTGGCTCTTTATAGATAAACTTATAGATGAAATAAAATGCTTGAAAATCTTAAAGAGGCTATTCAAAAGCATTTTAAAAAAATACTTTTGAAGTAGCCTTTATATACTAATTATAATTCTTTGATTTCTTTCCAGATACCCTCATCCACCGGAATGCCATTTTCAAGGTTATCTTTTCTAAATCTAATAAAATCTTCTCCAGGATAGTAAATTTCGTTAAAACCTTCTGCAAGCTCGGAGCTCTTCAGATGTCCTATCGCTTTATTAATAGTATCCTCTATTTTATCTTCACTGCATATTTTCTTCGGATCTATTATGATAAATATTTGTGATGCGCCGCCACAACTACCCTTTCCGACTTTATCTATATCCACCGCTCCTATACCGTCAGAAAGTATAGCTCCAAGAACATCAAGCATAAATGAAAAACTTGCGCCCTTCCAGTAACCCATAGGCAATATTCTCATTGATTCCTCAATCAGACCGGGAACATCCGTGAGATTGCCGTCTTTATCAAATCCGCCGGGATATGGTAGTTTCTTCCCTGCAAGTCTGGTAACCTGCAGCTTGCCGTATGAATATTGGGATATAGCCATATCCACTGCAACAGGTTCACCTTTTGTCGGTACTGCCATAATAAAAGGATTATTGCCCAATTTGACTTCTTTTCCACCCCAAGGCGGCATAACTGATTCGGTATTTGTCCACATCAATGCTACATAACCTTTTCTGGCAGCATACAATCCGTATGTCCCTCCTCGCATCCAGTGAGTGGTATTTTTAAAACCAACCATACCTATACCGTACTTATCTGCCAATTCAATTGCCTTATTCGTAGCAAACATAGCATTAAGTACACCGGGACCCATATTACCGTTATATACCTCAATTGCTCCAAAAGCTTTTTCAAGTGAAGGCTCTGCGTTGACATCAACCCAACCCTTATTAACATAATCTACAAATCGCGCGACCCTGTTTAAACCGTGTGAATAAATACCGTCACAACTACTCTCGGTATGAATCTGTGCACATATATCAGCTTTTGCTTCTTCCATACCATACTTCATAAAAACTCTTTTAATTTCATTTTTCATTTCTTCGAATTTAACTCTCATAATATTCTCATCCTTTCTTTTATACTCCAAATACCATATTAGGTATAAATAAAACTATCTGAGGAAACAATGCCAATATTACAATCAACAGCAATACCGCTGCGATAAAAGGTAACGATTCTTTGACATAAACCTCTGTCGGACATTCAAGCAGTGAGCACGTGGTGTACATTGTAACACCAACTGGCGGAGTCATACCTCCCATTGTATTGATTATCATAAATAATATTCCGAAATGCACCGGATCATAGCCTACAGACTTGATGATGGGCAGGAATATCGGTGTCAAAATCAGTACATTAACAGTAGCTTCCATAAACATTCCGATTACAAACAAGAACGCCAGAATAATAAACAGAATAATTACGGGCTGGCTGGAAATTCCGGTAATAAAGCCTGCCAGATGCTGAGGCACCTGGTCAGAAACCATTATATATCCGAAGATGGCCGAACATATAATAATAAACATGATAATACCAATATCAAGCGACGTTTGTTTCAATACCTCTATCAACTTTTTATACGTTAGTTCTTTGTATACGAATTTGCCTATTACAAAGGCATACACTACAGCAAACGCTCCCGCTTCGGATGCGGTAAATATACCGAATCTTATACCAACGATAAGTATAAGCGGAAATATCAATGCAAGAATGTTTGAGCGAAGCTCATGAAACACTTCTCCTAGTGAAGGGGGGTTCGGTCTCTCAACCACATAGTTTCTTTTTTTTGAAATAATGGCAGTTGCGACCATAAAAGCTATTGTCAGAAGCACTCCGGGAATAATTCCTGCGAGAAACAATTTTCCTATGGAAACTTCTCCTACAAATCCGTAAAGAATAAGTCCTATACTGGGAGGAATAGTGGCTGTAATAAGTCCACCCATCGCAAGGACAGCGGCAATAAATCCCTTGGAATAACCTCTCTGGATCATTGAAGGACCAAGTACACGACTCTCCATAGCGGCATCGGCTGTGGCAGAACCGGAAATACCTCCCATAAGGGCACTAAGCACAATACTTACCTGTGCCAAACCACCTCGCATATGTCCTGTTATAACCTTAGAAAAACTTATAAGCCTTCTTGTAATACCTGTCTCATTCATCAGGTTTCCCGCCAACACAAAAAACGGCACAGCAAGTAAGGGAAAGGATTGTGTACTGGTGACCATTCTCTGTGTAGCAATTTCAAGAGGCAAACCACTTGCAAAAAAGTAAAGCAAACTGGAAATACCTATCGTAAACGCCAGTGGAAGATTCAATGCCAGAAGAACCAGAAACGCTATTGCAACATAAATCATATAATCTGCCCCCCCTCTAACTTCTCTTCTTTCACCAGACTTGAATAATCATTCTTAATGAAGTTCATTATATTCTTTTTTATTCTGCCAATGACAGTAAGAGCCATCAAAAGGCAACCAAAAGGTGCACTAAATGTAACATAAGAATAGCTTATGGGCATTGTGTTAAAATGACGTTTATAATTTTTGATACCGAGTTTTGTTCCATAATAGAATATCAACAACACAAAGGCCATAATCAAAATATTGTTGAGCAATGCTATTATATTTTGAACCTTTAAAGGGAATTTTTTTGTCAACATATCTATACCGATATGCTTGTCGATTCTCAGAGAGAGGTCCGCACCGATAAAACAAACCCATACAAACAAAAGCTGCGCCATATCTATCGACCATGCTACAGATAAACCAAACCATCTGAGCAGAGCGGCTATGAATACCAATAAAACTACCGCTGACAGGAGCGTAACTACGACCACTTCCTCTATTTTAATTAAACGCATTCAAATCCACCTCGTATTTTCCAATCTTTATCAGTTTTTTATTATTTGCATTATTTTCAAAAAATTAACTATTATTGTTCCCTGAAAACAGATAATGATGCAATATTGATTCATAACATAAATCAAACTATATACTTTGCAAAACTGACATCTGAAGTTTGAAATAACTTTTTGCAAAATATATAGTTTGAAAAACCAAATGCTACATCAAAACCTTAGAAATATGATACTGTTCAAAAATCCTTATTTACCCAATTCAGCATCTATTTTATCCTTAAGTTTTCTGTAGCCAAGCTTGTCATAAACAGGCTCGGTAGCCTTTTTGAAAGCGTCAATATCAACATCAACCATCTTCAGACCTTTATCCAAAAGCGTTTTCTCATATTCGGCATTCTTCGCTATAACTTGCTCTGACGCATATTTCCCAGCGTTATAGGATTCTTCGGTAAGAATCTGCTGATATTCGGCAGGTAGTTTTTCAAACCAGGAGTTTGAAATAACAAGTCCTGTGAGCAGTTGGAAGTGCGCTGTCTTAGAAAGGTAATTCGTCACTTCAAATATACTGGACCCTACAGCCGCAGAGTAATGAACCTCTACACCGTCAATAACCTTCTGCTGAAGGCCAGGATATGCCTCAGACCACGCGAGAACTGTCGGATTTGCTCCCATGTTCTGTACTGTAAGAGTAACAATATCAGAACCAGAGCTTCTTATCCGTTGACCCTTTAAGTCTTCAGGCTTAGATACTGGGTTTTTTGTGAAAAGTTGTCTTGTTCCTTGGAAGTAATTGAAAGAAAGTATTCTGAGTCCGTCATCCGCAAACTGTTCTACAAAATCTTTATACACGGATGTATCAAGCAGCTTCAGACTTTCCTCATAGCTATCAACAAGGTACGGACCACCAAGAATTCCGAATTCCTTTATATATGAGCTCAGTCGTCCTGGATCAGTGATAACACCGACACCCGCACCGACTTTAGCTTGTTCAAGAATATCTTCGTCGCTACCTAGCTGTGAGCTTGCAAAGAGCTGTACTTCAACAGCACCCTTTGTTCTTTCTTCAACGTTCTGTTTGAATTTTTCGAGTCCTTTATAGAGAGGATCTGCTTCTGTAAGAACTGTTCCTACCTTCAATACATATTCGCCTTTTTTTACGTCTTGAGGAGTACCAGTTCCTCCGGTTGAGCCGTCAGAACCTGCCACAGGCGGTGTGTTCGCTGACTGCTTACCACATCCAACTGCAGATAAGATTAGTAATGACGCTAAAACCAAGATCAATAATTTTTTCATAACTTTACAACCTCCTTTTTTTACTTGTATATTAGTATACCTGTTTATAAATTATTTGTCAATAAGACTACATAAAAAAATTTTTTGCTTTGTGTATGTTTTTTGAGAAAAATGTCAATAAATCTTTCATTGAAGCTTTTTGCTTTGTAGCACTTTTTTATAAAAAAAATACTAAAAAAATTACCAGCTTATGGGGTTTAAGGGGCGAAGCCTCTTTAAATTTATCATCCGGGAACATTTCCTCCTTGAAAGGAATACCCCTAACTCTGCGGATGTGACCCCCTACCTTCAGAAAAGACAACAACCACCCTCCCCTCTGTATCCACGCCCTCAAAGGGCGGGGAAGAGAGTTAACAGGCGGAGATACCCCGCCGCCCCGTCAATGTCCCATTGCATCCCGCAGGATGTCTCCTGCACCTCGTTATCTTAAGCAGGTTTTACAAGGCTTCTTATTTTATCCTGCTGTTTTTCTTTTATCCTTCCTACTGCCATTGCAAGCATTACACATAAAGCAATTCCGCAGCGTACTGTCATTTTTGTTTTACCGCGGATATAATGCTTCTCAAACCCAAATGATTCGTCCAGCCTGCTGTTTACCCTCTCTACGGATGTCCTCTTGTTATAATATCTTTCCCATTTATAGCTTGCCCGGTCTATCGGTGTAAATATCCTACGGTCCGTTTCAATCGATATCCTTATGCCATGCTTTACACAACATTTATCAGTGCATTCGCACTCAAGCCCGTACTGCTTTGCCGGGCACAACTTCTTTAATGTCTTTCTGTCCTTCTCAAACCCACCACAGGCCATTTCTCTCTTTTTTCCTGTCTCAAGACAATAGCAGTATACGTTTCCCTTGTAGTTGTATACTACATTTTCGTATTCTTCTAACATTCGTGTCCCGTCAGGATCCTTCCACATATTCCGAATATCTATTACCGGTTTTATCTCATATTCATCATAAAGCTTTACTAATAGCTTACTGTCATCATAGCCCCGGTCTGCTTCCATTGTTTCACAACTTTCCAATATTTCAGGCCTTTGGGCATCAAGTTTGTCTATCATTCGGTGTGCTTCGTTGATATCAGCTTCTGAAGCCTTAGTTACACTGAATGCTACAGGAAGTTCATAATTGGCATCAACTATCAGATGCAGTTTATATCCAAACCATTTTACTATTTTCTCCCACGCTGTCCCGTCTTCCCTTACTCCACGGTACTCCTTTTTGCCCCAGTCTGCATCCTTATCTCTTCTCCCGTCTGCTTTGGCGTTTTTGTTCTCACGCTTTGAAAGAGAAGATATAGCCTTGCTGTCTATCGCCAGATCTTTCCCAAAGTCCGGGAGGATTTCTCTTAGCTGCCCATTCCTCGAAAGCTCACGCCTTAAGCTTTCTATTGATATATGCCCAAATACAACTCCTGCCAATATTGAATTCCACATGGCCCTTACAGGGTAATCATCACGACCGTTCTTCCGTTCTCTTTCAAGTTTATCCATTAATTCTTCATCGGGCATATATTCAATGACAAGTCTTAATCTTTCCAAATCTCCTAAATTTTCAATTTCACTCCACACAAATAGTGTTTGTTGTGGTATAATAGCCATATGTGAAACCCCTTTTCTTTAGTGTTTTTGTGATCGTCAATTACCATTATACACTACAGTAAAGCGGGTTTCACGCTTTTTTAGGATTTTTTTATTCCTGGGTGTAGTTTTTACATTTTATATTTTGCATGCGCTTCAAAGCTGCATTTCTTTACGTTTTCCTGGGGTAAAATTATTTTATTGATGTCTGGGAACATGCTGTTTCAGCGTGTTCCCAGACATCGCAAATTACTCCATTGGAAAATTGATTTTTCATGCTTTTACCGTGAGAAATACTACCTATAGAAATACATTGACAATAACGTTAAAAGAATTTAAAATATAAGCATACTAATACTTAAATATATTAGTATACAAACTGAGAATTACTGAATGAAATGAGAGGATATAAAATGAATTTAAATATAAAGCCTAGAAACCGAGGTGAATCTACTAGGACATATATATATAATATCTTAAAAGAAAATATTATTAATCTTAACCTCAAACCGGGCGCTACCATATCGGAAAAGGATATTGCGGATCTGTTACATGTTAGTAGAACACCTGTCCGAGAAGCATTTATACAACTTACACATCAAGATTTGATTGAAACATATCCGCAAAAAGGCAGCTATGTCTCTTTAATTGACATGGATTTAGTAGAACAATCCAGGTTCATGAGAGAAACTTTGGAAACCGCAGTTGTCAAACTGGCCGCAGAAAAACTGTCTTCGGATGTTTTTTTTGACCTTGATAAAAATTTAAATATGCAAAACTTTTGTATCAAGGAAAAGAATTACAGCCAATTCGTTAAATATGATGATACTTTTCACGAACTCTTATTCAGAGGTACAAAGAAAGAAAGGGTATGGGAAAGCATACAGTATATAAGCGCACAGTTCAGCAGAACTAGAATATTGCGTTTATCTTCTATCGACGTCTCCATGTGGGATACATTTTATCAAGATCACCTGGCAATCTTGAATGCTATAAAAGAAAGAAACCCCCAAAAAGCTGAAGATACAATGAAGATACATCTCACAAGAGTTAAATTTTATACAAAAGACCTTATGGAAAAATACCCAAATTATTTTAAATAAGTATAACTAGACTTGTACAGTAATATGTGACGTCTCCCACTGTAACAGGGCAGATTTCATCTGTCCCTGTTACAAGTGAGTTTATTGTAAATAGCAGAGATAGTTTTTTTTACCTTCGGTCAAAATTATGCTTGTTACCATATTGACCATATGATTATGCAAAGCTGTAGAATTTGACAAACCTAGCATATTTATATAACTGATAATGTCTTGATTTTGTTCTATGATAATATCAGGTATAAGTATAACAGATTATTTCAAAATGCTACCCCATTGTGACATTATTTTTGCATATTATCGTAGCATTATATTTTCTTATCAAATTATTTTGCCTGAAAAATCAGAGAGGATTTTTGACATTTAAATACGCCCTTAATTTATTGGACATTTCGCTTTGAAATTAGTATGATATAGGTAGTAAACATTCTTATACATTACCAAAGGAGGATTTCTTATAATGACTTATCAACCGAATGCCAGCAGATACAGCACCATGAAATATAACCGCTGCGGCAAAAGCGGATTAAAATTGCCGGCAATTTCCCTGGGGCTCTGGCACAATTTTGGTGGAATAACAGTTTTTGAAAATAGTAGAGAAATGATAAGAAAAGCTTTTGATTTAGGCATAACACATTTTGACCTTGCAAATAACTACGGTCCTCCACCAGGGTCTGCAGAAGAAAATTTCGGTAGAATACTTAAACTTGATTTTTCGGGATATAGGGATGAAATGGTAATCTCCACTAAAGCCGGTTATCACATGTGGCCCGGCCCTTATGGCGAGTGGGGTTCGAAAAAGTACCTCATCGCCAGTTTGGACCAAAGTTTAAAACGTATGGGATTGGAATATGTAGATATTTTCTATTCCCACAGATTTGACCCGGAAACTCCACTTGAAGAAACTATGTCGGCACTTGACCTCATTGTACGCCAGGGTAAGGCACTTTATGTCGGAATATCTAATTATAAACCGGATGAAGCAAGGCAAGCTATAAACATATTAAAAAAATTGGGAACTCCATGTTTAATTCACCAGGCAAGGTACTCAATGTTTGACCGCTGGGTTGAAGAGGGCCTCCTTGACTTGCTGGAGGAAGAGGGAATCGGATGTATTGCTTTTTCACCTCTTGCAAAAGGTCTGCTCACAAATCGATATTTAAATGGTATTCCCACGGACTCAAGAGCTGCGAGTCAAAGCCAGTTTCTCACCCCTCAAGACATCACCGAAGACAAACTCACCAAGATTCTCCGGTTAAATGATTTAGCCTGCAAACGCGGACAATCACTGGCACAAATGGCTCTGGCATGGGTTCTAAGAAACAAAACAGTTACTTCAGCTCTAATAGGAGCGAGTAAACCAGAACAGATAGAAGATTGTGTAAGAGCAGTAAATAATCTTGAGTTCAGCAGTGAAGAATTGTCTTTGATTGAAGAAATATTAAAATAGCATAACCAAGACTGAAATTGAAAACTGTGTATCGGCATAATAAAATACAAGCAGGACGGTTTAACTGCTGTCCTGCTAGCAGTCCGGGCCTCCAATCGGTCCATCCGTCATACCGTCCGTTAGATAAGAGGTTTTGCAATTCTATAACGGTATTCATCCTGTAACATTACATTATTGTACTGAGAAATGTAATTATCGTAACTTTCGCAAAAAATTCTAAACATTGTATCTCTCCCTAAAAAACGGCAGTTTGCCTAAAAAAGTTTCACGTTTAGATTCATAAAGGTCATTACGTTGTAATGTTTCATCAATAATTTGCGAAATAAGATTTAAGTCACTATGCTTTATAAGCAGATCCATGTCTTCAATATCCTTAGGCTCCATTCGAATAATCTTGCTAACAATGATATCTTCCCTGGATAGAACGTATATTTGTAAATACTGAAACTGTTCCAGCCTGATCGCCCTATCAGTGTATTTTCCTAAAATGCACGCAGAACCGCCCAAAAAATATACGCCCCATACAACGTAATTATAGCATAAACGAGAATCCACATCAAATGATTGTTTTCGC
Source organism: Petroclostridium xylanilyticum (assembly GCF_002252565.1). Classification (NCBI taxonomy): domain Bacteria; kingdom Bacillati; phylum Bacillota; class Clostridia; order Eubacteriales; family Oscillospiraceae; genus Petroclostridium; species Petroclostridium xylanilyticum. The sequence goes on along the minus strand of NZ_NPML01000002.1, from coordinate 151,927 downwards.
CTCTTCAATTCGTAATTTGAACCACACTCCAAAACTCGTGTTATACTTTAGCCAGAATCGGATCCAGGCATTGCTTTACTTCTGTGCCGCATGATGCATAAACAGGTCTTTCTATAATTTTCAATCTTTACTTCAGGAACAATTCTTATATGATTATCCCCTGATACTCATAAATACCCATTACCAGGAGAGTCTTTATATTAACCCTTCTGATAATGGGTATCTTGTAGAGGGGGCTACCTGTTCAAGCCTCTACCGGCTCTCATTCCGCCACCAAATCCACCGCCATTGTACATTCCTGCACCTCTGCTTATTACTTGTCCTCTGCCCATACCATTACCCTGGCCGAAACCTGCTCCATATTTTTTACCAATTCCGGCACTTCCGGTTCCATCACATGCAGCCTGGTTGTCTTTGATAGAATTGTATATTTCGTCGGCCTGTTCCTGAGTAAGCTTTCCATCCTTTACACGCTGGTCAAGGATAGCTTTCTTTTGTTCCAGCATTTGTGCCTTGAATTCTTCAAGTTTTCCGGCATCTTTTGCAATGGTACCGTATGTCTTTCCTGAAGCACGCTCCTTGTAGAGGTCCTCAACGGTTTTCCCTGTCAATTCGGATGCAATTTCTGCAGGTGTCTTTACTGTTGCTGCATAAGCAGCACCGGCTGCTCCAAGCATACCTACTACTGTTACTGCTGCAATCATTTTCTTTAAGTTTTTCATAAAATCCACACTCCTTATAATTTTGTTTTGTTTGATTTAGATTATGTTTTCATTATAAGGAGCAATTGTGATAGAAGTATGATAGAACATTAAAAGAATGGTGAAATATTGATTAAAACAATGTAAACACTGATCTATTTCTGGAGCTCAAACCAAAATGTAGTTCCGGCTCCTTTTTTGCTTTCAACACCATATAAAGCCTTATGGGCCTCAAGTATGCTTTTTACGATAGCAAGTCCAAGTCCTGTACCCACCATCTTCCTTCCACTTGTTTTGTCTGCTTTATAATACCTGTCCCACACATGCTTGATGTCCTCATCCGAGATGCCCGTTCCGGTATCCGACACCTCGACTTTAACAGTGTGTTGACCGTCAATTACTTTAACCGTTATGCTTCCTCCTTCGGGTGTGTGGTTGAAAGCGTTATTGATAAGATTATACAATACCTGTTCTATTCTCTGCTCATCAGCTGTTACCATTATGTCCCCGGTATTTTCGAATATAATCTTAATACCTGTCTTCTCACTTAAAATATCATATCTTTTAACTACATCCTCTATTGTTTTGTTGATCATAAACCGTCCTGGGTTTAAATTCAGGTATCCTGCCTGCATCTGTGAAAGGTTGAGAATATCATCCACAATCTTACTTAGCCGTTCTGATTCTTCAATAATAATATCAAGCTGTCTTTCACGTTTTTCGGGAACGTTTCCGCTGACATCCCTTATGGTCTCGGCATAGCCGCGGATCAGGCTTAACGGTGTCCGAAGCTCATGAGATACGTTGGCAATCAAGTCTTTGCGAAGCTGCTCGATTTTAGAAAGCTCCTGTCCCATATAATTGATTGTTTCTGCAAGTTTGCCGATTTCATCCTTGCTCCCGGATTTTATCCTGTCTGAAAAATCGCCGGAAGCCATCTTCTCAGATACCTTCTTAATCTCAAGTATCGGCTTTGTAAATGTTCTGGAAATCATGTATGAAATCATCACTGCTGCAACAAGCAAAATCAATGTTATAAATATAAGCTGTTTTTTTAATATTGAGACAGTATCCTCAACTGGAGCCAACGGCATGTTTATAAAAAGCACGCCCGTTAATTCTCCGGATTTTTTTACCGGGAGGCCGATCAGCATGAACTTGTTCCCAAAGCGAGGATGAGATAAGGGGACGGTTACTTCCTTTCCGGAAAGAACTTCCTTAAAAGCCTCAACCCTTTCTCTGTTTCTCATCATGGGCATTTGTCCGCCGAAGCCTGTCGATCCTGTCGTATATACAATATTCCCACCCAAGTCTACAAGCTCGATGCTCAAGTTGTTATTAAATGCAAAAGCATCCGCCTTATTTTCAAACTCGGCTTTACTTCCCTCATCAAGTAATTTTGCTATGGAAGCACCTTCATTTTTTATATCCGATACTCTCATGCCGGTATAAAAGCTTTCAAGAAATACAATCTGGAAAAGCCATAAAAGTGCCAGTACAATCATAACAAGCACCATCATTCCAGTCCAGAGCTTTAAACCTATACTTCTCATTTTCTGCCTCCAGCTTCAAACTTATATCCTGTTCCCCAAACAGTCACAATAAATTTCCTGTAATGGCCCAGGCTTTCGCGGAGCATTTTTACATGGGTATCCACAGTTCTATCATCTCCGGTAAAATCATAGCCCCAGACCTCTGTGAGAAGCTGCTCTCTCGAAAATACCCTATTGGGATTCCTGACAAAGAAATTCAGCAGTTCATACTCTTTTGGTGTTAGGCTGACGATATTCCCATCGACATATACATTACGTGAATCAAATTCAATGACAAGACCTTCAAAGACAGCTTTATTCTCCTTTTGAGCGTCTTGAAACGGTAAAGTGCTTCTTCTTATAATCGCTTTTATACGGGCAAGCAGCTCCTTCGGGCTGAAAGGCTTTACAATATAGTCGTCCACCCCCAGCTCAAACCCGAACAATTTATCGTATTCTTCTCCCCTTGCTGTCAGCATGATTACAGGCACATGAGAGGTTTTCCGGATTTCCCTGCACACACTCCAGCCGTCCATTTTCGGCATCATAACATCAAGCACAACAAGAGAGTATTTATTTTGTTTAAACAGGTTTAACGCATCAACTCCATCTGAAGCTTCATCAATAATATATCCCTCAAGACTGACATATTCCTTTATCATATCCCTTATACGCTCTTCATCGTCAACTATCAAAACTCTTTCTTTATCCATAAACACACCTCTTTTTATTCGTCGTACGCTCTCGAAAACTCAGAGAGCTTTAATTTTATAGATTTTCAAGGTTCAGCATTTCTGCTTCACCCCTACTTTTTAATGAAAAATTTTTTCTAAATTTCCAGTTATATTCCCATATATACCCATAAATGGCTCTTATCTATCTTGTCAAACACACGTTCGCCCCAAAATGGAAGTGGATGGTATTTATTACCATATCTTCTGTTTTGGAGGTTTTTTATGTTACGAGATTGGACACCACATTGCAATTACCAGGAAAAGCTTCGCCTGAAAATGCTCCTGTATTATGAAACGCAAAGAAGCAGGCTGGTTGCACTGGATAAAAGCATTTCAAAGCTCTATCTACTCAACCTGGATAACCTGCTTCCCGTAGTCAAGCCTTTATACCCTGATTCTGGCCGACCCGCCAAAAATCAGCAAGGTATAATACGCTCACTCGTATTAATGCTTGACCAACAGGTTTATTCTATCACAAATTGGGCTTTAAAGGTAGCCTCTGATCCTTTGCTTTTTGATATTTGCGGTTTTGTCGTCAAAGCTCCGGCTGCTGCCTCCTACTATGATTTCCTAATCCGATTTTGGAGAGCAGACCGTAAGCTTCACCTGAATCGGAAAAAGAAAGTCAAAAAGTTTACCAGCAAGCCAAGGTTAAAACTGAAGGCTGGCGAAAAGCTTAAGCCAAATTCGACGGCTCACCCTTTTATTCTGGCGCCAGTCACTATGGTGTTAAGGTCTGCGACTGCCGCTCAAAGGGAATCTTTAATTGCCAATGCCCCAGAAGGTTCTCCGACCCGGATGCAAAATGGGGATGGGATAGTTACCGCGAACAGTGGTTCTTTGGCAATACTCTTTTCAATGTCACCGCTTCAGACAGCCCCTATGACCTTCCCATTTACATCAAGATGGTTCAGGCAAGCCGCCATGATAGTATTACCACCGTCTTCGCCCTCCAGGATATCCATAAACTATATCCATATCTTAATTTTAAAAGCTTTGTAGCGGATGGCGCCATGGACAACTATCCTATCTATGAGCTTTTAAAGCATTACGGTATTACACCTTTTATCTCTCTGGATTCCAGGACTAAAGCCAAATTCAACTATCCCCACCCGGATATCCTCTGCTTTGATGACCATGGCCATCCCATTTGTCATGGAGGAATCCCTATGGTCAACTGGGGCTTTGTTGAACCTAAAGGCGTTAAATATCGTTGCTGGTTTGCGACAAAAGGCTTGGAACCCCCAAAGGAGTGTAAATGCTCGGACAGCAATTACGGCAACGTCGTCTACATCAAACCTGATTTTGATCCAAGAATGTTTCCTAAAGTCCCTCGGGATTCTGAGGCCTTTGCGGTTTTCAAGGGGCAAGTATATTGAATTCAAATTAATGGATATTTTACTGTTAAAATTCTCTGTTTCTTTAATTTCCAGCTGCTTTTCGATTACCTTCTTTTTATCTATGTATTTATTTTAACATGTCATTGATACATGGTCAACTATGTGGTAAAATTAATTTATACTATTTAGGAGGTGCTTAAAATGGCAAGAAAAAATATTAATACAACAATAGATGAAGATTTATATACTGAAATTAAAATATTGGCTATTAAATTAAAAGTCAATTATCAGGCACCTACCCTTCTGTTTGTCAATTTTATAAATACATCCTCAAGGTTGGATGGACGGATATTGACGCTGCCCTGGATTTGTGAAGCATAGCTGACCGCCTCCTGCCGTGTATCAAAAAAACTGCTGCTGGTCTCACCGTTTTCAAAACATTCCGCCACAAACCTGCCCACCTTTTCCACCAGCTTTTTCGGTGTGTCAAGTTCTATAAGCCTGCCTTCATTCATGAGTCCCACTCTATTGCACAAAATTTCAGCCTCTTCGATGTAATGTGTAGTCAGCAGTACGGTCAGCCCGTTTTTGTTCAAGCTTTTCATCAGGTCCCACATTTTTCTCCTTGCAGCAGCATCAAGGCCTACAGTCGGCTCATCCATAAGGAGTATATCCGGCTTATGCATGAGCGCTCTTGCAATCATCAGTTTTCTTTTCATGCCTCCGGAAAAGTTTTTTACCAGGTCATTTGCCCGCCCGGACAGTTCTGTAAATTCTAAAAGTTCATCAATCCTTTTCCTCCTTGCATCTTTAGGCATCCTGTACAGGCACCCGTGGAGTTCAAGGTTTTGCCATGCCGTCATTTCCCCCTCCAGGTTGGTATGCTGGGGTACAACGCCAATTTTAACTTTCACTTCAGACAGGTTCCTGTCCATACTCCTGCCGTCAATGGAGATCGACCCTGAAGTTGGGGCTGTAAGAGTACTGAGCATTCTTATTGTTGTGGTTTTACCTGCCCCGTTCGGGCCTAAAAGCCCAAAAAATTCCCCCTTTTCTATTTCAAGGTTAAGGTTGTCCACGGCAGTAATGTTTCCATACTTTTTTGTTAGATTCTTAAAAACCAGCAATCGTCTGTCCCCCCTTAAATGCTTTCTTCAATATTACCCTCTATATCCAGGTACAGCTGCTTCAGCTTTTCCAGGTACTCGCTGCTTGCGTTCCACATTTGTAGCTGTCCCGTAGCAGTAAACGGGTATTTTTGCGTCTCTCATCTGCTGAATCGCTTCTTTTTTCATCCAGCTTGCCGCAAAAACAATGTCGGGCTTTAAGGATATTACCGTCTCGACATTTTGTTCTGCTTTCGGAAATTCCTTTGCTTTATCAGCAACGTTTGAAATTCCTTCATCCTCTGCAATTTTCCCCGACAGTGCCTTGATCCTGCTTTTGTCTACAAGGGATAAAAGCATTTCATCTGTCCCGAGAGTCAAAGACACAATACTTTCGGGTTTCTTTTCAATTGTTATTTCAAATCCATTAAAGTCCTTGACTTTTAAAGGATAAACTTCAGCGTCCTTTTTGTCTTCCTGCGCCTTTGCCTGTGCTTCTTGCTGCGCTTGCGCCGGTGTCTCCTGTACTGCTGCCACGGAGTTATCCTTTGCTGTATTGCCGTCTTTAGCGCCGCATCCTGCAAAAACTGCTATAATCATAAATACTGCAATTAATAAAGCTATAAATTTATTTATTTTTAGCATATCAAACATCTCCTTCAATTTAATCTTGCAAATTTCATAGAATCACTATTAAACCTGTACAAATCTAAAAAACCTCTCAACGCAAATCGTTAAGAGGTCCCATAATAAACGCAGTTATATTTGTACAGCACTGCAAAAACACCCCCTATCGCTCGTAGAGTTAACGGTGTACTAAAACAGGCAGGTCTTCTGGCTCAAGTATCATCATCCTCTCAACCTTCCCGGTTTCCCAGTGGTTATCTAGGAGGGCTCCTCTTTTACAGCGGCGGGACCGCGCGGGACTTTCACCCGACTTCCCTTTTCACCAATTCATGATTCTGTTCATCAGAACCATAATTAGCACCTGTTTTTTTATATTTAGTTTTCATACTCACTATATCCTATAAACTATCTTTTGTCATGTAAAATATTTGTTTTTTTATAAATAATTTTTAAGTTCATCAACGACTTTTGTGAAAAATAGGGCGTCAATGAATTTTTGACATGCAAATTATACCATGTTGATTTATGAAACTCTCATCAAACTCCTTTCTTTCTTGCTAATACCTATTAATTACTTTTGAAATATTCATATTATTTTACTATTCCAATAACTGATTCACCCACTTTGCCCCTATCTCCGGGTTTTACATTTATTTCTGCACTATCAGGCATAATGATCTCTGTTCCTGAACCAAATTTAATCATGCCAAAGCATTGACCTTTGCTCAGAATACTACCCTCTTTAATACTTCATACAATCCCGGCAGTCTTTTCTCAAGATTTAGAGGTTTCAAGCTTTTATCCGTCCATGCATGAGCTGTTTCCCCGGTGGCTATCAGGTTTTTATCAAGGTCGTTGTAAACCTCATAAAAAAACATAATCCTTACACAGGTAAGTTTTATAACCTTGACCCTGATTTCAATTTCATCCTCATACCTGGCAGGGTTTTTAAAGCAGCACTTTATGTCTGTTAAAGGGAGTAAAATACCCTCACCTTCAATTTTTGAATATGGAAATCCGAGTTTCTTGAAAAAACCGGTTCTTGCAGCTTCAAACCAAACGGGATAATTAGAGTGATGCACGATTCCCATTTGATCCGTTTCAGCATATCTTACTGTAAATTTTGTCTCTGAAATAAACAATCAATCACCGCCCAACCTTTTTTCAAGCATTTCTATGCAGCCATTCACATAGTCCTTATCGAATTTTTCAATTTCCCCTTTATCACAAAGAGCTGCCAGGTCGGGGTCAACAGGCAGTCTGCCCAGAAACGGAATGTCCATTTCTTGTGCGACCTTTTCTGCCTTGCTTTCTCCAAAATCGTTCTTTTCCAGCAGAAGATTGATAGACATGATCTTGATATCATTATGCGTCCTGGCAGGATATATGCCGAATTCACCGGTATCAGCCCTGTAATCATCAGCGCCGAATACCTTTGGTATAGAAGGGCCGGTAATATCTGCATCCAGTATGCCAATGTTATAGCCTTTTCTCCTCATCACAACGCCCAGCAAGGAAGTTACAAGGGATTTGCCCACTCCACCCTTGCCGCTCAAAACAGCCACTGTTCTCTTAATATCATTGAGTTCATGCGTTTTGCATCTGAAATCCTCAGGATTACACTTTTCTTCTCCCGGACATCCATTATTCCTGTTCTTTTCTGAAGCTTGCTTCATTTTCTCCACTCCTTCATTTAATAAATGATAAATTATTTGTTGTTAACTTTTCTGCTATAGTAATTTTCAATAGCGCTTCTTAAAGCTTTTACACCAAGATTTGAACAGTGCTTCTTGTTCTCAGGCAGACCGCCTAACGCCTCTACAATATCATCTTCAGTTATTTTCATCGCTTCCTCTATTGTCTTGCCTTTAGCCAGTTCGGTTGTCATACTGCTTGTCGCTATTGCAGCAGCACAACCGAAAACAAGGAAACTGATATCTTCAATAATTCCATTCCTTACTTTAATGTATATAGTCAGTGAATCTCCACAACCGGGATCACCGATGGTCCCTTCTCCATCTGCATCATTCATGCTTCCTACATTTCTGGGGCACATGAAATGCTCAATCACCGTATCGGTATACATCTCATCATACATACAACCCACTTCCTTTTCAAAAGGGGACATTACGAAACTGCAGAGAACAGATAACAGACTCCGGAGAACAGAACTAAGAACTGCTTCAAAGCCTTTCATAAATATGATTTCTGAGTTCTTATTTCTGTTCTCTAGAACGTGTGTCCCCTTATCTTATTCCTTCTATGTAAAAATCAGAATTCAATTGTGTCTCCCGCACACAGGATAAGACAGCGGTCACCCAGGAAGCGTTTCATCTCACACATCGCCCCAAACCCGGTACAATGCAAAGGAACAACCTTTTGGATATTCATATCCAGTATATGTTGGATGGTCATCTGTAGCCGTATGGGACTTACATTCTCAAGATGCATTCCGGCCACCAGAAGTTTTATACTTTTCTCAGGAAAAAGCTTCTGCGCATACTTGAGGCTATTGATAACTCCCGGGTGGCTGCACCCAAGAAAAATAGCTATTTCATCATCATCCTCAATAATAAGCATCTGTTCATCCAGCATCATATCATGCATCATCCTGCCGTCCTTCTCAACGTAAAAGTCTTTCGGCACTTCTTCAAAAGTGCTGGAACAAGGAATTTCTCCGGATACCATGATGCCTTCATCAATCTTCAAAGGCTTTCTGGTATAAACAATCCGGTCTTTCATCCAATCCTGCCCGGATATTTCAAACGGTATTCCTACTTCCATGGACGGTTCGTCCTTATCAGTGGAAGCAAACTTTTTTAAAAAAGCATCGGGATGAGCATAAATTGCCGGAGCCTTATCCTTATAGGGAAAATACTGCAATCCGCCACAATGGTCATAGTGGCCGTGACTTATCACAATATAGTCAGCGGCTTCGAGACCGATGCCCATGGCTTTTGCATTATGGGAAAAAACTGAAGATTGGCCTGTATCAAACAATATTGCTTTGTCGTCTTTTTCTATCCAGAGAGACAGCCCGTGTTCTGCAAGCAGCTCACGTTTTCTGACTCTGTCATCAGTAAGAATATGTACTTTTAACATTTTTGTATCACTCCAATGTTTCATAAACCAAATAATAATTATGGGCTTTTGCCCATTTAATATATCAAAATAATAGCACTCTTTCACCAGTCTGTCAATAATTACAGCAGTAGAACAATGCATAATATTTTTATGTAATAGAACATATTAATTAAAATAATTGTTTTTTCAAATACCTAAAAATGCGTCAACACATATAATTTCTTTATTTTCATTTCGAGCATATATATAATAAAATCATACATCAACAGCTTTTATTTTACCTATAAATGACAAACAGAAAATATACACACAAACATAAAAAAAAGAGCCCCCGGCGCGACTCTTTTTTTCATATAATTCCATTTGTTCAAATGGTAACTTGCTATCAATCCATTCTTCCCCTTCTCCAGCAATTGCGCTTGCAAAACTTCTGGCCATTAGTATTAAGACATACTATCTTCTTAGATTGGCAGTCCGGGCATATATATTGGCCATTAATAATTTTTTCAAAGTTTTCATAGCTTTCTTTCCACTCTTTCCCACAATCAAGGCACCGGACCGGACAAATGTGGCGGGTAAAATTTCCACCTTCTATACGTATAGCTTTACCGTTTATGATGCTGTCGGCAATTTTTTCCCTTGCATTATTAAGAATCCTCTGGAAGGTTTGTCTTGAAACTTCCATTTTTTCGGCGCATTCTTCCTGCTCCAGTTTTTCTACATCCTTAAGACGTATAGCTTCAACTTCCTCAATTCGCAATATGTTTTCTTCTACATTATTTGTCTGTATGTCTAAAGGCACAAAGTGTTGTATATTCGGAATAAATTCAACTCTTCTCCATTTAGGTGGTCTAGCCAATTTGTTATTCCCCTTTCAATATACTTGTTTGTATTACTATTCTATCATTTTTACTCGTTTTAAAAAAGAGGGTAAGCATATTTGCCATATTTCGGGTATATCTATATAATATCCTTTCTCAATCAATAATAACAATTAGCAAAATAGAAAGCAGGTTCTCTATATTTTAGAACCTGCCATCCGAAAAGAATGGGGTATGCTATTCTCCTTCGTCAAAACTCTTTAAACGGTCTTTTACCTGTTTAAGCTGCTTTTCAAGGAACTCTTCCTGGTTTTTCAAGGCCGCTTTTTCATCATAAACTTGTCCATTCGGTATAGGCATAGTATAACCGTTTCTTGCCCATCCTGGAATTCCTGAAAGATAGAACATTCTTCTAAATCCTCTACCTCCGCCCATTCCTCTCCCGAATCCAACGCCACCATAGTTGGCAAAACCGGGCATTGCATAACCGGCGTAAAAAAGTTGATTTTAAGCAAATTAAATGATGGTGCATTGTTTTATCATATATTATCAACTCGTATCGTGCTGGTGAGTTTTCCATCAACAATCTTGATACCAGGCCTATCTTTTCAAACAATTGTATATTCAATCAAACCTCTTAAATGGACATCATCACCCACAAACTTCTTTCTTACTCTATCAGCAGCAGTATAGATGGGAACTGCGTCATCAATAGACTTAAATACATTTTCCTTTTGACGCTCCGGTAATCAAAACAGTCTTCATTCAAGCACCTTCTTTCAATCAAGTTATCATCTGTACCAGTTTGCTGGTATAACTTTCTTTTGGCGATTCAAAGATATCAGCCGCATGCCCATATTCGATAATTTTCCCTTTATACATTACATACACCCTGTCGGCTATCTTTTGAGCCAACGCAAGATCATGGGTGATATACAGCATGGCAAAGCCTTTTGTATTCTGCAAGCCCTTTAAAAGCCTCAATACATTGGCCTGCGTAGAAGGGTCCAGCATCGAACTGATTTCATCGGCAATCAGAAGCTTCGGCTCCATGACAAGACTCCTTGCAAGAGCCACCCTCTGCCTCTGTCCTCCGCTTAAGCTATAGCATTTTCTTGCAATAAACTCATCATCAAAGGGAAGTTGAACATCTTTCAATGCCTGTTTTACTTTTTCCGCTCGTTCCACCTTTGTACCAAGCTTTAATATATCCAGAGGTTCACTGATCACCTGTCTGATGGTCAAATGCTCATTGGTAGCCGAGAACGGGTCCTGAAAAACAATTTGTATTCCGTTTTTACGACATGTAGCACTATTTCCTTGAACCTTCTCTCCTTCAAACAATACTTCACCTTTATCTGCCGGCAATATTCCCGACAGGATACCGGCAAGAGTGGTTTTACCAGAGCCCGATTCTCCGATCAACACCACTACTTCCCCTGAACGGATTTCAATGTCGCAGCTTTCGCATGCCTTGACTGTCTTACCTTTAAATTCAAAGCTTTTATGTAGGCCTTCTCCACGAAGGAGAGTAACGATGCCTTTCCGGTTGCAGGCAACCCTCCTTTCAACCGAGACATACTCAAGCTGCGGCACTTTTGTCCTGCATTGCTCCACCTTTTGATTGCAGCGGTTATAAAACGGACATTGTCCTGTGCTGCTATTACCCTTTTCCCCCGGTATGCCCCACAGGTCGCGGTAGGGATTTATCGTCGGGGATGCATGAATCAATCCCCTTGTATAAGGGTGCATAGGGTTCTTCAAAACGTCCTTTGTAAAACCTTCTTCGACAATATGGCCGGAATACATCACTATTATTCTGGAAGTAAGCCTTGCTATAACCTGCATTTCATGAGACACAACCATCAAAGCAAATTTTCTTTCCTTGTAAAGCCTTAACAAGAGTTTAATAATCTCATCTTTTGCAACCACATCCAACGCGGTAGTAGGTTCATCCACAATTAAAACCTCCGGTTGGCAGGACAACGCCATTGCAATCAATACCCTCTGCCGCATGCCTCCGGAAAGCTGATGAGGATAATAGCTGCTCCATGAAGGCTCAAGCCCCACCATTTCAAGCAGCCGGACAACTCTTTTATATGCTTCCTGAGATTTAAGCCCGGTATGCTGATGTATGCACTCCGATATTTGCTCATATACCGTCAAGACGGGGTTTAACACATCCAGACTGTTTTGAAATACAATGGCAATCTTCCCCCAGCGGTAACAGTTCCGTTCCTTTTCCGAAAGCCTGTTCAAATCGGTATCCCCATAGTGGATTTGCCCTGTTACTGTGGCCGGTTTCTTTAAAAGCCCCATCATAGCCATGGCAAGAGAAGTTTTTCCACTGCCCGATTCGCCGATGACTCCGAGACTGCCGCCCCTTTCCAGATTGAAGCTAATATCGTTTACAACCGGAGTTCCGTTCTTATCCGTATTGTAGCACACTGAAAGATTCTCCACCCTAAGTATTGTATTTTCCATCATCCACCTCGTCATATCTTTGAATTGACTATTTTTTCAACATCCCTGCCGATAAATGCCGTGGCAGTAACCAAAAACGTAATTGCAGCAATAGGACTGACCACCCACCATTTCCAGTAGTCGGTAAAGTATATCCCTCTGAAATTGATGGCATGGTTTAAAACCAGTCCCCAGCTTTTTGAGGTAGGGTCTCCAAGTCCCAAAAAAGCCAGCCCTGCTTCTGCCACAATAGCTCTGCTTACAAGCCGGATTACATTTACCATGACAATGGGAAGTATGTTTGGCAGAAAATGCCTTATTGTCAGATGCCAAAAGTTAGCTCCGTAGCTTTTTGCCGCCGTTACATACTTTTCTTCTTTTACAGAAATGACCTTTGACCGGACGATTCTTGCCGGAATCGTCCAGGAAAACAGGGCCAGGACAATTATAATATTTCTGACACTTGGCCCGAAAAATGCTCCCAGTACAATCAGCACGGGCAAATCAGGGAGCACAATCATCATATCGGTAAGCCTCATAATAACTTTATCCGTCAAACCGCCAAAATATCCTGAAAATATGCCTATAAGACTCCCTCCGAGCCCTGCCAGCAAAGCTGTTCCAAACCCCACCATAATGCTGACTCTTGCACCAAAGCAGATTTGAGCCCACAAATCAATTCCCAAATCATCGGTACCCAGCCAGTGTACTAAGCTTGGAGACTCTAGAGAGCTTCCTGAAGGTGCGTTATATGGATGTAAGGATATACAATTTGAAAATATTCCTATCAATAAAAAAAGAAAAACAATTGTTATACCTATTTTGCCAGTGATAGAAAATTTTTTAATAATGTTATTGGACACACCTTTACAGGAAGTCCCCCTCTGTATATCTGAGGAATGTCCCCTTTTATATTTTATATGCTCCATTCAACTCACCCTAGGGTCTAATTTTACGTATAAGATATCTGCCAATAGATTCATGGTCAGAACCATAATTGCCATAAAAATAAATATTCCCTGGATTAATACATAATCCCTTACCATGACTGCTTCCCTCATCAACCTCCCTAGTCCCGGATAGCTGAATACATTTTCTACCAGAATAGCCCCTCCAAAAACAGCCCCAAGAGATAAAAATACCCTTGTTACAATGGGCAGCATTGCATTTTTAAGCGCATGCCGGAATATAATGCGCACCTTGTTCAGTCCCTTTGCTTTTGCCGTTCTTATATAATCCTTAGACAGCACCGAAACCATGCTGTTGCGTGACAGCAGATAGAATTCTCCCAACCGGGTCATTGATAATGTCAGTACAGGTAAAACAGCATGATGGATAATATCCATTGCCTTTTCAGCAGAGTTGTTATACTTTGCAAATGTACTCATACCGCCTGAAAGAGGGAATATTCCCAGCTTTGCGGCAAGTATGAAAAGAAACAAAATTCCTATTAAAAAAGAAGGTATTTCTGATATAGGAATCATTACAGCATAAATAACCTTGTCAGGTATTCCGTTCCGATGCCACGCCGACCAGCTTCCAAGTATTGTGCCCACCAGGCAGCTTAATATAATAGATGCAATAACAATGGATACTGTCCATGGTATTCTTTTGCCAATAATTCTAACCACGCTGTCATTATAGTAAATACTGTAACCTAGATTGCCTTTAAAAAGGTTTGTGATATAACTTGCGTATTGGACAAGCAATGGCTTGTCAAGTCCGTAATAAGCCTTGTATTTGTTTATTTGTTCCTCAGTATAGGTTACAGTAATCTGTCCTTCTGCTGATGATAAAAACGTGAAAGGGTCCCCGGGCATTAGTCTGGGGATAAAAAAGTTCAACGTTATTATGATAAAAAAAGTTATGAGATACTCGGAGGCTTTTTTCAGTAATCCTTTTCCCATTTCTTTACTTCACATCCAGGTAGGACAGTTTGTTGTGGGTTACTTCATGATGGTCGAACATATACTTCCACCCATCGTATTTAGAAGGTCTGTAAACAATGTACCCGGTTGTATTGTACAATGGGATTTGAGGAATTTCTTCAGCGATAAGCTCCTGAAGCTTGAATATTATATCTTTTCTTTTGCTCTGGTCCATCTCCTGCAATTGGAGCCTGCAAAGCCCATTTATCTGCTCATTGCTGTATCCCGGTATCCCATCCGCCGAAGGGCTCTGGTTGGACGTCTTTTCTTTTGCATACATGGTCCTCAAAAGGTCGGCATCACCGCCCCATCCGCCATGGCCATTCAAAACAATTTCATAATCTCCTTTCTTGACAGCGGCATCCCGCGTTTTCATATCTACGCTCTTCACGTTGATTTCTATTCCGACTTTTGCAAGACTGATTTTTAAAAGCTCCGCTATTCTTATTTCAGCATTTGAATTTCCGGTCAGAAGATTAAATGACAGCTTCCGTCCCTTCAATAAAGCCTTTGCTTTGTCGATATTGAATTGGTAGTTTTTAACACCCTTGTTGTACCAGATATGGTCCACCGGCAGATATCCGGCGCTTCCCGGCACAGCCGCTTTCCTTGCCACCTTTTCCACAAGCTCGTTTTTATCTATTGCATAGGCAAAGGCCTGGCGGATTTCCTTATCCTTCAATTCAGCCCTTTTCTCCATGTTGAAAATCAGGCGGTAACCCCAGAAGGCCGGGTTTTTCATCACCTTATATTCCCTGTTTCCCTCATACTTTGAAAGAATGTCGGGTGTAATTCCCGTAAGGTCGATTTCTCCTTTGTCAAAGGCAAGTACGCTGTCGCTGACCGGAATAAATTGAAGTATGTCTACCTTTGGCTTCGGCCCCCAGAAATCCTTAAAGGCCTCGTATTTATATGCACCCTGTTCTTTGCTGTAATCCTTAAGCACAAACGGCCCTGTGCCTATTACAGCCTCAGGCGTATTGAATTTCCGAGGGTCGTCTACCTTCTCCCAGATATGCTTAGGAATAATCCTTGTATTTCCTATTTTCCCCAGTATTATCGCCAGCGGTTTTTCCACCTTGATGCGTACCGTTTTTGCATCCACCGCTTCCACCGATTTTATAAAGCTTTTTCCGTCAACCGTCAGGTCGTTTGATACCGGAGGATGCTTTGCAAAATACTCGAATGAGAATTTTACATCCTCTGCTGTCATCGGCTCCCCGTCATGCCATTTAACATTTCCCTTAAGCGTAAACGTATATTCCAGTCCATCCTTGGAAATATCCCATTTCTCCGCAAGCCATGGTATATATCCTTTTTCTCCTCTTTCAAGCAGGCTGTCGAATATTAATGTCATTTTAAATACTCCAGGCCCTCTCGAGTAATGACTAAACGGTGTCGGATACCCCCAGTCTCCTCCCTCAAGACTAATAACGACTGGCTTACTCGACTCATTATCTTTATTAACTGTCCGTTCAGAATTGCTGCATCCTGCAATCCCTGTCAGCATTAAACCTGCCAATACTATTGCAATAATTATGTTTTTAACTCTCCAAAACATCTTTCCACTCCTGTCTCTTTCCTACCAACCTCTCGAATAGTCCTTGAAGCAGTCAAGGCAGACTTTTTTACCTTCACTGATTCTAATTTTGTGTTCGGGAGCGCCCTCTCCGCAGCTTTCACACACAATGGTGGTAAACAGTCTTGCCTTTTCCGGTATTTCAAAGGGCGGCTTCTTAAAATCAAAAATATCCTCGACCGGTGAGTTTAATATATACTCCTGTCGCTGTTTGCGGTCCATTTCGCCCTTAAAGGGCTTCAAAATCATCCGGAGGCTTTCGCCGCTAGTCCGGTTGAAAAAGCTGAAAGCCATTTTACCCGTACCCCTGTATATCAGGTTTCCTTTTCCAAAAGTACAACCTGTGATAACCTGGACTGCATCCACACCGCATGCATCGTTTTCAGTGACGCAAACAGTTTCTTCATCGGATGAAAATTTAATCCCCATCTTTTCCATAGCTGCTTCACAGGCCTTGAAGCCTATAGCAAGTCCGGGACACTCATGTCCGTGAAATTCAACTGATTTTTTCCATAATTCCTTATCCATTCTGATCCTCCTTAGAAAATTAAAAAACCACAAAAAGAGCTGTTCCTTACAGCATCCCTTCGTGGTTCCGTTATTGTTTAAATAAAAATCTATATTTTTCTAAAACCTTCTTGGTTTTAATTTCCTAAATATAAAATAGCACAAAAACACTGCCCTGTCAACCAGGTCGATAATATAACAGCTATGAAGAGTAAATTTTTCTTATAATGCCCTTCTAAGCTAAAATTGAATAACTATAATTTAAATATTTTCATATTTATTACATTTTGTTTTTTCTGTTTTTTGCTAGCAAGAGTACACCAAATTTCCTGATATGAATTTTTGAAATTGTGAAAAAAAAATCTTGCAAATCACGCCCCTTTCATATAACTGCAAACCCTTCATTTTCAATTTTCCAACGCTTTCGACCAAATGTTGCAATCTCCTCTACATTCTTTTTACTGGCTCTAATACTGCTAATATATATAAATTTGAGTTCTGCTGGGCTGCATAAGCTACCCGTTCCGGTAGAAGATATGTTTCCCTGTGAAACCTGCACCACGTGTCCTGTTGCTTTCTTCCAACTGTTCCAACTGGCTTGCTATTTCCTCTACTACAGTACCAATCTGTCTCGTAAATTTCAAAAAGCTCTCGTTAATGGTTTTCGCGCTTCTTTTATAATTGAACAACTTTTAGGTCTTACTTACTATCCTGCGCCTTTTTTCCTTCTTCAGCGATAAAGCCAAGAGTATCAAAGGGATTATTATCTGGAAGGGAATAGAATAGTAAGGCCAGACCTTTTCAGCCCAGCTAAGCATTTCAAGCACATTTTCGTATATCCATATTGAAAGTACCACACAAAAGGTTGTTATTGCTGTAGACAATTTCCTACAGTCACCGATTCCCAACACCTGGCTTAAAGCCTTTACCGCTGCATATATACAGACGGAAATCTTTGTCCCACCCCCTATCAGCAGGTTGATATCAACCAGCGGCTCTACGTTTAGACCTGGAATAAGTAGTGATGTTAAATGGGGCGTAAAAGTTGCTCTGTACATTAAATCACTCCCCAATACACTTATATCTCTGATAAAAATCAAAAGGCTCAATGCAACTATGAATAATACCGATAAAGCTGAAACCTTTTTCAGATTTCCTTTTTTGTTCAAATGTGGAAACAGCATAAGAAATGCGATTGTTTCTCCAAATGGAAATGTGATAAAAATAAAAGCTGCATTTAATACAGGTGCCATGCCATTTTCCAGTATAGGAAGGAAAGCTGTGAAATCATGGGTGGTTATGAGCGACAGGCTGATAATAAGGGCTATGATTGATATAATAGGTACAAACAGTTCACTTAACCTTCCCATAACCTCTATCCCGCTGTTTACTCCGTAAACCAATAAGACCGCAAAAATTCCAATAACCACTACCATAGGGGTTTCAGGAAATGTCACCGTGACTATAAACTCCCCAAAGTTCCTGAACACCAGAGAAGCCAGGTGGATAAAGTACCATATGTACAGGATGGCAACTGCATTCCCGATAAACTTTCCAAACCTGCCCCTTAAAATTTCCACCAGCGTTTTTGAAGGGTTCAATAATGCAATGGACACATAGACCCCTATCAGCAAAGCCCCCCCCACCCCTCCAAGGATGATGGCCAGCCATGCATCATTTTTTGCACTCAATGCAGGGTTTAAGATCACCGTGCTCCCGAAAAGAAAACCTATTAAAAGCAAGAATAATTGTATGCTGGATATTCTGGATTTTTCCATTACTTTACCACTCCAATCATTTTCAATATCCATTTTATCCATTGAGCAGGGCTGGCAGGCCTTTTGTTTGCTGCTAAGAGCAAGCTGACAATCAGGCTTGCTGCCATCAGGGAAACATAAATAGCAATGACTTTTATTGATTCTTTTCTCCTTATAAGTCTGGGTAGGTCATAAAGGACTAAAACTGCAAACACTGTCAGGATTACTATCATAGCTTTATCCACCCTTCTTCATCGGGCTTTTGATAACCCCTGTCCGTCTTATTTTGGCATCCACTTTAATGTCCACTGGCAGTTTGCTGAAAATTTCATTCCAGTCATCTTTTACCTTTTTCCAGTAATGCGGGTGATATTTATGCACCTGTGTGCCAAAACCGAAGATGTCGCTTGAATAATCCTTTTGTGCCTGGTCTAATGCCATTCTGATTTCTTTCTTTACTTCCTCAACTAAAACTTCCTCCAACTTGTGCAAGTCATCAGGCGAATCCAGTTTCCCTTTCCCTTCGTATTCTCCCAGATTTGCCTCAAGGCCCACCTGGATAGTTAACATGGCTGGTTCGCCATTTTCAAATTCTGCATTGACTTTTCCTTTTGACCGTATTACTTCCATGGAAATTTTACCGTTATCTGCAGGGATATTGACAATAGTGCTTTTCACTTCGCCAGTGGCGAACAAATATCCTCGTGTTGCATATGGGTCAAGCCAACCTGCCAGTTTTCCATCCCTGAAAACTGCAGCACCTTCCGTCCTGACCTCCTTTTCCCCTGCTTTTGCAACCTGACCGATGACGAGCTGCCTACCGCTGTTTCCCATATCTTTTATTAAGTCTATCAGCATTGTCCGCTTTACTTTTGCCCGTGAAACCGTGTTTTCCACTGTTTTTTTTATGTACACAGCTGGTATGGGATCTATGTCGGTTTCCATTTCAAGAATTTCTTTTGGTGTGACATCTCTTGCCACGAGGACATCCATTTCATATTCCACCTCATGGTCCCGCTGCAGAAAGTCCATTACTTCGGTAATTCCTTCTTTTGCAAGCCTTTCTCCAATAATTAAAACTTGAGTTGTACTTAAAAACAATCTATTATCAACTATAGACAGCATACTTCTTAAAGCGTCAAAAACCGTTTCACCTTCGTAAGATTCAACAAATACAGGTTTAGACTGTGCGCCTCCGCCTTTTCCTTTTCCTGAAGCCGTTGATTGAATAGCGGCGGGTTCTACTACCTGAACAGTCACAAGCACCTTCCCATCTTCCAACTTGTCTATCCCCAGTGCAGTAACCATATTAATTTCCGTCAAATCCCTGTTGTTCCAGCAACCAGTCAGGAGCAGAAGTACCACGCATAAAACGATAAATATAGCAATTTTCATAGCATCTTTAACTTTCCTACATCTCACTGTTTTAGCCGCACCCCCTGGCGTTTTATCCCTGCAGCACCTTTGGTTTTCTCCTGCCGCAGTATCCTCGGCCTTGTCACCATCGCCCAGATGGGCACCACAACCAAGGAATCTTTAAGGTCGGAAGCCGTAAGCGGTGAAAAAGGTGCCATATAAGGAACCCCAAAGGAACGCAGCCTGCAAAGGTGTATGTAAACAGCGACAAACACAAAGGATATTCCAAGGAAACCTAAAAAATTTGCCGCAGCCAGGAACACAAAGCGTAGTAACATGGTTGCCCTGATCAGTGGTGGAATGACAAAACTGCATATGGCTGTAATGGCGATTATAATCACCATAAGGTTGCTGGCAATACCTGCTGCAACCGACGCCTCTCCCAGTACAATGGCACCGACAACGCTCAATGCTTGGCCTATCGGCCTTGGCATACGGACACCCGCTTCACGGAGGAGTTCAAATGCCACTATCATTAATATTGCTTCAGTGAAGGGCGAAAAAGGTATCCCCTGCCGTGAAGCCGCTATTGTAATCATCAGCTTGAAGGGAATTACTGTATGGTGGAAGCCAACCAACGCTACATACATTCCTGGCAACAAATTCGATACCAGCAATGCAAGCAGACGTATCAGCCGCATAAAGGTTGCAAAAAAAGCATGGTCATAGTAATCATCTGAAGTTTGCAGAGACTCTATAAAAAGATAAGGGGCTGTAAGGACATACGGTGTCCCATCACAGAATATTGCCACCCGTCCTTCCAACAGCTTTCCTGCCAGTTTGTCACATTTTTCGCTGTTTCCCACCGTAGGGAAAAGGGATAGCCGACTGTCGGAAATAAACTGCTCGATATACCCAGAGTCGAGGATAGCATCGGTTTTGATTTTTTTGAGTCTTTCCCGCACTTCCTTGACAATCTCCTCATTGGCAATCCCCTTGATATAGCAAATGCAAATATCGGTTTTGGTCTGCTCCCCCAGTTGTATCATTTCCAGCTTTAGGTTAGGGTTTTTAATTCTTTTTCGTAAGAGTGTGGTGTTTATAAGCAGATTCTCGACAAAGCCCTCCCTCGGTCCACGCAAAGACACCTCTGTATCTGGCTCTGCTACCTGCCTGCCCTGTGGGGCTTTAACTCCGATAACCAATGCCCTGTTTTCTCCATCAATAAAAAGCAAGGCTTCTCCTGACAAAATATTGTCCACTGCCTGCTGCATATTTTCCGCTTTTTTAATGTCGTTGTTGTTGACAACACATTCTTTGAGCATCTCATATGTACGGCTTCTTTTATCCTGTAATTTTGCATTTGAAAAATAGTCAAGGATTGGGCGGACCACATCCTGGTTTAACACCCTCTTGTCTACAAAACCGTTGATATATGCCACCAGCATTTTGATGGAGCTGTCTTCTCCGCATGCAATTTCCCGAAGTAAAAAATCGCTGCATTCGGAAAACACTTCATTGAGTCGTGCTCTTACTGCTTTAATTGTCTGCGGTATGGGTTCATTTGTATCAATCATGGTAATGCTGCTGTCAGCGTTTTGTTTTACCATCCTGTTTCGTTTTCTTGTTTTCCCAAACATATCTTTATCACCCATGTTATAGTGTAACCAATACCTTTTTACCGCATACAAAGATAATTACTTTTAAGCAGCAGATAATGAAAAATGAACCTGTCGGTGCAAAACTGCAGGAGCATTATCCCGTATTTTTACATCCAATAGTCCTATTCCTGCCACTCCTTTTAGCTTCATACAAATTCTTATCAGCAAGTTCTATAGAGGTAAAACTATATTAACTTCTTTTCTTCTCACATATTCTGTCTATTATGAAAAGTACAATAGCCGGCACAAACAATCCAGACAAGAGAATCCTTCCTTCTCTTGTCTGGAAAAGTTCATAATACATCATCACCTTACAACTCCTTCAGAAAAGAGTTGATATTTATCCCATTTATTCCACCACATTCCATAAAATACACATTATATTTTACTACTTTATTTGGCATATTGCAAATATTAATTATTAGCAATATGCACATTCTATCCTCTTAAAATATCCTATACCATTATTTAAAAAGGTGGAGAAGAGGTGGATGAGAAGTGGAAGAAGAAATAAAAGATACGATTCTTGATAACGAATCTATTGGAAACAGGATACGGCAGGGGCGGGAAGCCCTTGAACTTACACGGGACCAGTTAGCAGAGCTTTTGGGCATATCCAGTTATTACCTCGGCCAATTGGAACGGGGAGAAAGGCAGATGAGCCTGCCCGTACTGGTGAAAATTTCTGAAAAACTTCATGTTTCTTTGGATTACCTGGTTTTAGGGAAAGATTCCCATGAAAGCCATGATACAACTGAAATCGAAGCATTGCTAAAGAAATGCTCCAAAAAAGAACTGGAACTGGTAATAAAACTTATTAAAACAGTCCTGCCTTATACAAATTAGCTGCCAAGTGGCAGTTTTTATAATTATCAATCGTCTTGAATTTTAAAAGGGACAGGATTGAACAAAAAGAACTAAAAAAATTAAGAATCGCCGATAATAAACCTGTGGAAACAAAACTTTCAGACTAAAATCCTGTCGCAGGACATATCCCGTTCCCAAAAACTGTAACAGGTTTCTTCCTTCAGAACATAAGTCTCGCCTTGTATTGTAGTAAAGCTGACCTTTTTTATTGGATCGACCACCCTTACGGTATCGTATAGGTTTTTGAATTTGGCTAAATTATTAATTACCTCCTCTAATTTTCCTTTAACCAACTGAACCACCCCTGAATAAATACATTACATTAGATTTTTCGACAAAATAATACCACATTTTTATAGCATATTAAAGCCCGAAAGACCGTACAAAGGCCACAATACCTTCCGGTGGCATCGGCTTGCTGATGTAATAACCCTGGATTTTATCACAACCCATATGCCTTAATTTTTCAAATTGTCTTTTGGTTTCAACCCCTTCCGCTGTTACTTTGTACCCCGATTTTTTTGCCGCATGGATAATTGATTCTACAATCACTTCGGTTTTTTCATCATGCAATAGCTTATCTGTAAAGCTTTTATCAATTTTTATTTCTGAAATTGGAAATAGGATCATATTTTTTATTGATGAAAAGCCCACCCCAAAGTCATCAAGGGAAATGTCCAGGCCTGTTTTCAGCATCCTGCCAAGAAATTTAACAATTCCTCCTTTGTCTGTCAATATCTGTGTTTCGGTAATTTCAAACTTGATTTTCCTATAATCAATATCAAATTTCCGCACCAATTCCTTAAATTTCGAGATAAAACTTCTATTCTTTTTCCCATAGTTTCAACTGTCTGAAAACACTCTCCATCACAAAATAGCCGATTCCACTTATCAGACCATTTTCTTCGGCTACAGGTACAAATTCAGCAGGAGAAACACTCCCGAGAGACCTGCTTTCCCATCTCAAAAGTGCTTCTGCCTCCGTTGCTTTCCCCCTGCTTATATCGAAAATCGGCTGATAATGGACAGAAAATTCCTTCTCATTCATACTTTTTCTCATTTCAGAAGTCAAAAGAAGTTTCCTCTTAATTTCGTCATCCATAGGCTTATCGTAAAAAGCCAATTGGCTTTTCCCATTGCTTTTTGCCTTAAATAAGGCAATATCTGCCTTCCTTATCATATCCTCCGCTGGTTCATTCCTTTTTTCTGGAATATATGCACCTATACTTATCGTTACCGATACTTCTTGTCCTCCAATGGAAAATGCCGTTGTTTCAAATTTCTTTATAACCTGTCGGGCTTTACTTATAATTTCACTCTCCGTGCAATGGTTTACTACAGCAATAAACTCATCCCCGCCAAATCTGAATACTTTCCCGTAATTGCCAACTTCATCCTCCAATCTGCTGCTTATATGCTTTAACAGGCAATCTCCAAATTTATGCCCGTAACAATCATTGATATACTTAAAATTATCCACACCCATAAATAATACTGCTGAAACAGCTTCTTCGGCTATGTATTTATATAAATATGCCCGGCCTGGTGTTTCTGGTAGAGAGTCAATGCAATCCTGCTTTTTTAACACGCCTGTGTTTATAAATTCCATAGTGTATACCTCCCCTTTCCTTCTTTCTGTTTAAGTTCCATTTGAAAAGGGAAGGTATCTTTCCCTTTTCATGGCAGAGTCATATATTAAATTTCCCCACTGTTTCTTTCAAGTTCAAAGCGATATTGCTCAAGTTTTCCGCTGTTAATGCCACCTTCTCCGAAGAAGCAGACAATTCCTGGGACGAGGCTGCCACTTGCTCTAAAACTGCAGAATTTTCCTGTGCAACAGCACTTGAAGACTCAATATGTTTTAAAATCTCTTTTTTGATTTTACAATTCCATCCATGCCGTGATATGTGTCGTCCATTAAAGGTGCTATTTTGTCTACCGATACAAGTATATCCCAAAAGATTTAACTGTATTTTCTACAGAAGACGTTTGAGAAACAATAAAATTTTCCGCGCCCTGTTTAATGGATGTAATGCGGATAAACATTTTTTTCTGGCTTGCAAAAACTGAATTTGCCTTGTTAACTACAATTTCCGCTTTTTGAGCATTCATCCCTACCAGTGAATCAATATTTTTTTTGGACATTTAGTGCCAGGTCGCCAAAAGCAGAGGCTTGGACCATGCTGACATCTCCATGGTCATTAAAAGGGTTGTAATTTTTGTTTTGTTTAATATAGATTTTAGTTTAAAGGCATTATTTTGAATCATTTTGACCTTCTCCTCTATTTTTCACTTTTGTACACTGTAACAATACCTATAAAATCAATGAGTAAGTCTCAACACCCTTATTAGCACTCATTAACTGCGAGTGCTAATAAATTATATCATATCCTCATTTATAAAAAAAGCAAAAAAAATGCAGTTATTTTGGAGTAATCCAAACTGCATTTGATAGGCTTATTTATGCTTAATTTTTCATTTTTTCTTATAAATTTTAATATAGCAGGGTATTTTCAAATCACTGATTTGTGTTTTATTAAATCCTCAATTCCTTTTGCAGGTAAAGGCCTACTGATATAATAACCTTGGATTTTATCACATGATAGACCTTTTAACATTCTGAACTGTTCCTCTGTCTCAACCCCTTCAGCAGTAACTTTTACCCCCAGTTTCCCTGCCAAATACTTGACTGTATCAATAATAATAAGAACTTTATCATTCTTCCCAATCATATCGATAAAAGACTTGTCTATTTTTATCTCCTCAATAGGGAAAAGTGTTATATAATTCAGGGAAGAATAGGCTACTCCAAAATCATCCAATACTATTCCTATTCCTAATCTCTTAATTTTTTCAATGATATCAGCATTTTTTACTGTTAATTCCACAATCTGTGTTTCTGTGATTTCAAATTTTATCATCGATGGAAGGACGTCATATTCCTTTAACATATCCTCAATAAAATTCAATAAACAACTGTCCTGCAGTTGGGCAGCCGATATATTTATACTGGTAATCAGCGGATACCCTTTTTTGCACCATTGTGAACACCTGTTAAAAGAGTTTTTTATAAGCCATCTCCCTAGCTCAATGATAAACCCTGTTTCTTCGGCAACCGCAATAAATTCGCTTGGGGGAACACTCCCCAGTTCGTAGTTTTTCCATCTTGTAAGCGCTTCTACCCCGACTATCTGTCCGCTCCTTATATCAAGCTGCGGTTGGTACTCCAGATAAAGCTCGTGATTGTCAATAGCTTTTTTTAAATTGGAAATAATTCTTGACTTTCTTTGAAAATTCTTATAAAAAACCTTATCATAATACTTATATGTATTTTTTCCGCAAGACCTTGCTTCATAAAGCGCGATGTCTGCCAATTCAAGCAGCTTGTCAAGCTCTACAGAGTGTTTTGGATACAAAGCTATTCCTATATATACTGTACTTGAAACCTCATAAAAGTTTACCTTAACATAGTTCTTGAATTTTTTTATAATACTTTCCGCAAGTGCAGATGCTTTTTCTTCCTGCACCTCATCATAAGGGACAATTATAATAAAACTCTCCCCATCAAATTTGAACATTATCCCCTTATCATTGATACATCCCTTTAAGATTTCAGCAGATAATTTGGAAAATTCATCTATGAACCTGTGTCCGGTATATATGCCGTTTATATATTTTAAATTTTCAAATTCTATAAGCATAAGTGCAAAATTTGTAATTCCATATTTTTTGTTGTTTAGCTGTAATTTCCTAAAAAGTTTGTATAAGCAATTCCTGTTTGGAAGTCCTGTAATATGGTCATAATAAATGCTTTTATTATGTATGGCAAAATCAAATAGTTCTTCAAATTTCATCATTTTTTCTGTATGTCGCTCTCCTTGGAAAGATATTAAATCAAAGCTCAAAATATTAAACTCTCTTCTTCAATTTGTTAGCCTCTCTTATATTGGTATTTTGTTCAAGCTTTGGCACCCATCCAAAATGTCCAACAGCTCAATATTATTTTTTAGTGAGCTTATAAGTTCGTTCATCTGCTCAACCTCACCTATCCCCTCATGGGATGCAAGCGCTATTTTTTCTACAAAGGATAATATCTCCCATTTCTTTTTGTCCATTTCTTCTCCACTCGACTTTACAGTTTCAATTTCTTGTATGAACGATGATAATATGCCTTGAATTTGGTCAAAAATATCTTTTGTGCTTCCTACTATGTCCCTCTGTTCATAATTTACAGAAATAGCCCCTCGTACAGCCATATCCGCATATTCGTATTGTTTTTGGATACTGGATATTAGGCCATTTATACCTTTTGTAAACTGTGTTGTCTGGGCAGCTAATTTCCTGACTTCTTCTGCTACAACCATAAAGCCTTTTCCAGCATTGCCAGCCCTTGCCGCCTCAATGGCAGCATTTAGGGCTAGAAGGTTGGTTTTCCTTGCAATATCATCTATATCTTCCATAATAGCAGCAATCTCCATATCCTTTTTTCTGGCAGCAACAATAGCTTCGCTAACCTGTTTAAACGATTCTTCCGCATCTTTCTCTTTTTCTATTAACCTGCCTATAACGCATACTCCCTGGTCCCTTAGCTCCTGTGCTTTTAAAGAAAGCCCAAAAAGGCTGTCAGTTTTTGCGATAACATCCGAAATGTTTTCTGACAGCTCCAATGCCTTTTGGTAGCATAATTCCATGTCGCCTGCCTGCACTGTTGAATTTTCAGCTATCCTCAATGCTTTACCCTGGATTTTATTAATTCCATCATCAAGCTCATGCTTTTTTATTTCAATTTCCTGTACATTTTGTTGGGCACATCTTAAAATTTCACTCCTGCAGTCTTGCAGTTCCCTTATATGTTCCAGCAACAGTTTCAGGCCTTGACTTCCAGCTGAACCTGTCCCTTTTGGGAGTCCAAGTTCAAGCCATATTTTCTCAACGGTTTCAAAGCTTTTTAATACATATATAAATTCCTTTGCCACAAACAGTACAACAACTGCCTGCAGGAGCAAAAAAGCAACCAGCAACACCCTGTAAGGCCAAAAAATACATATTACACCATTTATAGCAATCGCAAGAAGCAGCGCTGCAAATAAAACTTTTGCCACTTTAGTCTCCATAGCCATCCTTCTTCCTTCTTGCAGAGTATTTTGACACAATCATGGCTAATAATTTAGCTGGCTTTATATCCTTTATATAACCGGCAATTTTCTTGAAGGTCTGACTATACCCTGCCTTTTTTACATATTTTTTCAGTTTTGAGTCCCAAACTTTGCTTATAGACGCCTTGCCGATAAAATCAATTGCACCGATAAGGAGGGCTTTCCTGACGGTACTTTCATCACCTTTTGAGCTTACGATAATAATCCTGGCGCAGGGGTCAATCTCAAGTATCCGCTTGGTTGCCGCTAACCCATCCATGGTCGGCATTTCAATATCCATTGTCACCAGGTCGGGTTTCAAAGAAATATACTTCCCAACACCATCCTGTCCGTCAGCAGCTTCGCCTACAATGATAAATCCCAAATCCTTGAGCCTTTTCCTTATAATTTTGCGCCATACTGCCGAATCATCAATAACCAAAACAGTTGTATTTCTACCCATGAAGCCCACCATGTCAAATATTCAAAATTTTCCTTATATCAAGGAGCATGATAAATGCTTTTTGGGTTTCCGCAACCCCATACACATAATCGGCATTAAAGTCCCTGTCTACCATGGGAGGCTTTATATCTTCTGGCAATAATTCCATTACCTCCATAACCTGGTCAACTATAAACCCGACTTGCGTGTCTTCCCTGTTCAAAATGATAATCCTGTTTTTACTGTCATTCGTTCCGTTTGCCGTAAGTTTTTTCCGCATGTCGACAATGGTAATGATTTCCCCTCTTAAATTCATCAATCCGGTTATGTCTTCATCCAAATACGGTATCGGGGTAATTTCGGATATTTTTACTATCTCCTTTATTTCAGACACATTAACCCCATAGCACTGGTCTGCAAGTTTAAAAATGATATATTTGTTGGATTGTTCTAGTTCATCATCTCCTTCATACCTGTCAGGATTATCCGTGTTTAGCCTTATTGTGGACAAATTATTTTTTGTTTCTGAATCCTTTCCTGCATTATCAATACTTGGCGCTTCGTTTACAAAAGACTGGTAATCAATATTTTTATCTTCGCCCGTCTTGACTTCATGTACCAATCCCTGCAGCAAGTCAACTCCTTTCAAAAGGTAATTTACTACTTGTTTATTTGCTTTAGCTGTACCATTCCGCAAATCATCAAGTATATTTTCCATCACATGGGCTGTTGCTACTATTTTATCCAGTTCCAAATAATCAGCCGCACCTTTAATGGAATGTACCGCCCTGAAAACAGTATTCAAAAGCTCATAATCGCCACTATCCTGTTCGATGATCAAAAGGCCGTCCTCCAAGGTTTGCAGGTGTTCCATTGCCTCGTCAATAAAATCATTTTTAATTTCCTGGTATTCGCTTGAATTGAATTCTTCCACTTTTACCACCTCTATTTCAAATATTTATCAATGCTTGACAAAAGTTTTTCCGAAGATACTGGCTTCTTTAAATACAGGTTTGCGCCTGCTGCCAAAGCTTTCTCTTCTTCGGCTGGGTTGGTGGTCAATATGAATATAGGCATGCGTTTATATGAAGGCATCTTCCTTAACTCTCTTGTAAACTGTATGCCGTCCATTTTTGGCATGTTCAGGTCAGTTATGACCAGGTCACAATGAGTGCTGCTTATTCTCTCCAGAGCTTCCAATCCATTTGACGCCTCCACAACCTGGTGTCCCCCTCTGGCAAGCGTGCCCACAACAATTTTCTTTATCATGTCAGAATCGTCCACAATGAGTATTTTTGCCATTTTTCAACATCCTCCTCAACCTCTCATTTCAATGGTTTCCTATAGGCTATATCATCGCCCATCCTTAACATTTCAAACGCCCTGGTTATCCTCAACATGCTTTCAGAGTGTCCAAGTATTATATACCCCCCTGGCATTAAAGCATCATAAAATCTTTCAACTACGCTTTTCCTTGAATCTTCATCAAAATATATCAACACATTCCTGCAAAAAATTACATCTATATTTCTAAAAAACGCCATCTGGTGCGAATCAAACAGGTTTAAATGCTTCAACCTAACCATATCCTTAATATCCTGGTTAATTGTATACATATTTTTTAAAGCATCGTGTCTGAAATATTTTTTTTTAATATCCTCCCCCGTGTCCATCAAGGACCGCGGGAAATATTCGCCAACCCTTGCAAGTTCCAGCACCCTTAAGCTTATATCAGTCCCATATATGTCAATATCCCAGTCTTCTATATACTCGAGCCGTTCTTTCAGTATGATGGCGATGGTATATGGTTCTTCTCCGCTTGAACATCCCGCACTCCATATTTTCAGCCTGAAATCACCTGAATTGGCTTTCCGCGTCAGCAATTCAGGCAGCATATGATACGAAAAAGTATTAAGCTGCGGGATATTCCTGAAAAAATATGTCTCATTTGTTGTGATGAGTTCGGCCAACTTATTGAATTCACCGTTTTTGTCAACCTTCAGCATATAATAATATTCAATAAAGGACTGCACTTTCAGCTGGTTCATCCTGACAAACAGCCTTTTTTCCAGGTAATCTTTTTTTGTATCATCAAAATACAGCCCGCTTTTTTCATATATGTATTCCCGTATATGCTTAAATTCATCATTGCCCAGTTTCTTCAGCATTTCCATTTATCCCCCATCGTATCTTTTCTGCAGCTTCAATTGCGGCGATAGATATATCCATATTCGGGCTGGCAATTAACTTTTCAAGTAAAGGCTCAAATTCTTCCCTTCCCATGTCAGAAGCAATCCCGATAACATTTATGAGCATACTGTCTTGAAGCATGGCGTTTTCCAGCAGTTGTCCAACCGCATCCACCACCCTTTGGTCCTGATATCCTGATTTCAAAAGTATTTCTGTTAATACATAGTACCTGGCCTCATCATTGAACTCACCGTACAGATGGTAAATTCCGTCCAGGTCTAATTTATCATCAGGCCATGAGCCAAGCAGCTTGATTGTCTCAATAATCCTGCACTTTTTCTTTAACAGCCCTACAAGCTGCGGATACAGATCGTATATGTGTTTTTGCTTTAAAATGTCCAATGAAATCCCGACATATGGCTCGCAACCGTTTTCCAGCACATCTGCCAGTATATCCTTTGCAGTGCAGCTGTCAAAAAACTTTACGCATTTGAACAGGTTTATATGGTAGTCGTCAACAACAGTGCAATTTTTTATAGAATCTTTAAAGACAGATACCATAGTTTCATCAAACAGCGTCCTGCCCAATATTGCTATGGCAGCCGGCGCTTCCAGCCCGGCAATATAAGAGACCAGCTTGTTTTTTTGCGTTTCTTCACCGAAAATTATCGTGCTTTTCAAATTGTATATGATATCACTGTTATTTAATATATTAGCAATAAATTCAACTTCTTCCATCCTGGATATCGAAAGCACTGCATCAACCACCTGCATTTGCAGCTGCAGCATAATCCTCTCATATAATCCAATTAAGTCTTCAACATGTCCTCCATCGCCCTTATCTCTCATTATTTTGAATATTTCTCCATATATTCCTGTTTCTGTTTCCCAAGGCATATTTAATATGTTGGAAAAGGTTATGCTGTCTCCTATCCTTGAAAGCACATCAAGGATTGTGTATTGTACCCATTGATGGGAGACGGGCAGCATTTCCACCAGAAGTCCAGCAACACTGTTGTCCCCGATATTGCCCAGCGCTTCAACAGCACCCTGTACAACATTTACATCTTCATCCTCAAGGCGCTCAACCAAAGGTCCAACTGCTTGCTTGTCACCTATGCTTCCAAGTATATCGACAATAAACTTCCTTACATTCCTGTCCTCATTTCCTGTCTGTTGTATAATTAACTCTACATCCTGCCCTCCGATTGCCATTAACACTTCAAAAGCAAAATTCCTTATGTAAGCCTCGCCATGACCGAGCAGTCCCAGCATAGCTGACATTAGGTAACTTCCTCCCATCTGTTTGAGGCTTTCCAATAAAACATCTTCCACCATCTTATTCTGGTTATTCAATAACACTTGGACCAGCCTGTCAATTACAATGGGTTCATTGTAGTTTACAAGCTTCCTTATTGCTTCTTTTTGTACAATATAGTCATTGCTTTCCAGATTTTTTAACAATAATTCTTTATCCACTAAAAACACTCCTTCTATCCTGCTATCCTGTCAATCAAGCCTACAGGCTCAAGCATCAGCACCACTTTGCCGTCGCCAAGGATGGTTGCCCCCATGATGCCTTCCACCATCCCGATGTATTTGTCCAGTGGTTTCACCACTGCTTCCTGTTCCCCCAACAGCCTGTTTACAATTATTCCAACTTTAGAACTACGATACTGGACAACTACGGTATACAGGTGTTCATCATCATATTTTGCTTCCAAACCAAGCATTTCACCTAAACTGAATATAGGAACGATTTCCCCGTTCCAACTAACGATTTTCTTGTTGTTCACGGTCCTGATGTTTGATGTTTTAACCTTGAATGTCTCAACTACCTTGTCTATGGGCACCAAATAAAGCCTTCCGCATGCAAATACCATCAAGGACTTGACAATGGCTACAGTAAGCGGTATCTGGATTATGAATTTGGTCCCATAACCTTTTTTGCTCTCAATCTTGATGTTCCCTTTTACAAGGGATATATTCCTGCGGACAACATCCATCCCTACTCCTCTGCCAGAAATTTCACTTACAGTTTCTGCAGTGGAGAAGCCGGGCCTGAAAATATAGTCCATTATCTGGCCCTCATCCATCATCTCAATTTCCTCTTTAGAAGCAAGCCGGTTTTCAAGGATTTTTTCCTTTATTTTTCCGACATCGATACCCCTTCCGTCATCTTCCACCTCTAAATAAACAATGTCCCCTTCGGTATATGCTTTGATGGTTATCCTTCCCTTTGCAGGCTTGCCATTCACTGTCCTCTCTTCAGCTGCTTCAATGCCATGATCCACACAATTCCTTACAAGATGCACCAACGGGTCAGAAATCTGTTCCAGCACCGTTTTGTCCAGTTCCGTATCCTCGCCTTTGATATCAAGTTCTATCTCTTTGCCGCATTTTACAGCCAAATCCCTGACAATCCTCGGGATTTTCCTGAAGACCGTCTTTATAGGGAACATCCTAAGCTGCGTTATTTGTTCCTGCAAATCAAAAGATATCCGTTCGAGCTGGGATGTCCCCTTTTCAAAATAATCTATTACAGTCTGAATATCCTTGTCTGCAACCCGGAGGGATTTAAACATATTCAGGACTTGCACCACCTGCGCTTTGCAGGTTACAAGCTCCGCTGCAAGGTTGCTCAATATATTTAGTTTGGCTATGTCTATCCTTACCGAATCGGCTTTTGTGTTCTTATTCTCTTCCTGTCCTGCAACGCTGTCATTGTGAGCCATTTCCTTACCATTTCCAACCTGTTCCAGATTATAAATGCCAACAGCGGCATCAATATCATCCATTAATACTTCCTGGATAAAGTATGTATCAATACCGCATTCATTGGTTACAAGGCCATCCATCAGTTCTTTCAATGCTTGCAGCACGATATCACCTTCCAGGAAAAAGCGGTATTCACAGTTGTCTTCATCAAGTCCGTCACTGCTTAAGTCCGGCAATGTGAAAAGGACGCTGTATTTTTCTTTCAATCCTTTCAATATTTTTGCTGCTGTTGCGCTTTTAAATTCAGCTTTTGCATCGAGAAGGAGTTCTACCTTGAAAATTCTTACACCCTTCTGTATCAAATCTTCCAAAATCCGTGCGTACTCCATTCCCCATCCTCCTTCCAATTTCTATTTATCCTTTGAAGTATAGACAGCCAAACTTGAAGTTAAAAATTAACACTAACTACAAGGCTGGCTTGATATAGGAGTCCAACTGCGTTATTATTTTTAATTTCAAAGTTGGACATGTATAAACCGCAAGAACCCTTTAAATAAGCCTGCACCGCATTTATGCATATGCAAGTTCTTTGATTTTTTCCGCAATTTTAAATGAAGGAAGCACAAAATCCGCATTTCCGGAATCCAAAACCACTTTTGGCATGCCGAAAATTACGGCAGTACTTTCAGCTTCCACAATGTTGATGCCCCCGCACTTTTTTATATATCCAAACGCCCTTGCCCCGTCATTTCCCATTCCTGTAAGCATGACCCCGAGTGTACCAGCTTTATAGGTTTCTGCTACAGAAAAAGCGGTAATATCTACACATGGTTTATACAGGGCATCTTCCGGCCCATCAGTAACCTTGACGGCGATTTTCGCCGTCAAGGTTCTGAATATCTCCATTTGCCTCCCACCCGGTGCGATGTATACAGTATTTGGCATAACCGGTTCTCCATCACGGGCTTCTTTTACTTTAATATTGCTTACACGGTCAAGTTCTGCAGCAAAATTACCAGTAAACAAGGCAGGCATATGCTGTACTATAAACACAGGTACCCCCAGGTTGGAAGGTAGTTTTGGCACTATCTCATGCAATGTTTTAGGTCCGCCTGTCGAGACGCCTATTATAACTGCTTCAGCTTTGAAACCTGGCCTCACTGTCTTCGGTGGTATATAAATATTCCCTTCTGTCCGCTTTACCCTGACATTAGCCCTTGCGGCATTCAACACTTTATAAATAATCGCTTTACGCTGTTCCTCAAGCTCGCTGGAGTATGATGAAGGTTTCTCCACAAAATCCACAGCACCCATCGAAAGGGCTTTTAAAGTAACCTCTGCCCCCCTTTTTGTCATTGTGCTGATCATGACAACAGGAGTAGGGCATATCTCCATAATCTTCCCAAGTGCTTCTATGCCATCCATCACAGGCATTTCGACATCCATGGTAACAACATCTGGCTTTAATTCTATTGTTTTTTCCAAAGCCTCCTTTCCATTTGCCGCAAAACCTGCAATTTCAATTTCCTGGCTGGAAGCAAGCATGCGTGAGATTGCCCTGCGCATAAACAATGAATCGTCAGCTATTAAGGCCCTTACCATCCTAAACCCCCTTTAAGCTTATGCATTTTTATTCAGTTCTTCTGCAATTTCCTTTATCCTTATCACTTCACTTGTATTAAGGATCCGTGCCATGTCAAGCAAAATGATGATCCTTCCGCCAATCTGGCCAATACCCAGCAGATAATCGGAATTCATGCCTTTTATAACTTGTGGAGACGGTTTTATGGCAGAGTTCTGTATCCTCAATACTTCTGTCACTTCATCCACAATCCCGCCGATGGTGGTGCTGTCAAGGTTTATTACGAGTATCCGTGTAGACCTTCCCTTCTCTTTTTTGGGAATCCCGAATTTTTCACGCAGGTCTATTATAGGCAGGATTTCACCTCTTAAACTGATTATGCCTTCTACAAACTGGGGAACCTGTGGCACCTTATTTATGGCAGCCATCCTGATAATTTCCTTTACCTGCATTATATTTACGCCATATTCTTCGTCTCCCAGTTTGAATATTACCAGCTGCGTCTCATCAAGGAGTTCCTCGTCTTCTTCATCAAGCTGCACCATAGCATTGCTTTCTTCCATCATCTTTTCCGCCATAACCAACCCCCCTTTATAAATTCCTTAATTCTTCAGACATTGAAACAATCTGCTGGTTTGCAACGGCAATCTGTTCAAGCGCTTTTGACTGTTCCTGGGCCTGGGTGGAAGCATTCTGGGCTGCCTGTGAAGCCTGTTCTGCCCCGTTGGCAATTTGAGTGATTCCAGCCACAACCTCTTTGATATAGTCCTTATTTTCCTTTGCCATTGACAGGAGTCTACCTGTATCCGTTTTCACATCTCCCATGTCGTTTTTGATGTTTTCAAGCAATTGCGTTGTTTTCGAAGCTTTTTCCACTTCCTGGAGCGATTTCTGTACTGCACCCTGGACATCGCCGGCAACTACGCCAATCTGGTCATCCACATCCTTTATCATGTCCTTTATATTCTCAACTGCTTGCGCTGATTGTTCTGCCAACTGTTTTATATCTCCCGCAACCACTGCAAATCCTTTACCATACTTGCCGCTCCGTGCTGCTTCTATCGAGCCGTTCAGCGAGAGAAGGTCTATCTTTGTAGTCACATTGGTAATCGAGTCAACGATTTTATCAATTTTCCGCATCCTTTTTGACAATACCCTGACATTTTCCAGTGATTTGCTGTTCTGGGCACTCCCTTCGTTTATACCCTTGATAAGTGCCTCTACTTCCGACTTGTTCTTTTCAAGCCTTGCTTGCAGTTCATCGACTTTCTTGTTTATGAACTCAAGTTTCTGTTCAATATTTGCAGACTGTGCTTCAACCTGTTTCGCTCCCTTCTGGGACTGTTCACATGCGGCAGACTGCTCTTCAGCAGCAGTCATTATCTGCTCCAGAGCCATGGAAATCTGTGCTGCAGCCTTGTTTGACTCCTCAACCATGGATGATATTTCCATTGCTGCGGTTGCCAGCTCTTCCGCATTCCTCTTTGTCACAGAAACCATCTTGATTTCTTCAGCCATATCTGCCAAAGCAGTTGCTGCATTGGATATTTCATTAAACGCCCTCGATTGTTCGATAAGGGATGCGTTGCTTTCTTCGGTTGCCGATGCAGCCTCCTGCGCTGCGGCCTGGATTTGCTGGCTGCCTCCTTTAACCTCGGTTGCTGCATTCAAAGTATCTTTAGCTAAAACTACTATTTCATTTACAAGTTTTATGAGTTCTGCTACATCTTTCCTGGTTTCAACCAGTTCTTTGGTTACAATTTCCGCATCTTTAACCTGTTTGTCGGACATTTCCCCGGCCTTTGCAATGTCGTTTGCAACAGTTTTGACATCCTCCTGTATCTGCTTTATCACATCATTTATCTCAATTGCTGATTTGTTTGTAACTTCAGCCAGTGTCCTTACTTCATCTGCGACCACTGCAAAGCCTCTTCCGTATTTGCCTGCCCTTGCAGCTTCTATGGCTGCATTTAACGCGAGCAGGTTGGTCTGGTCTGCTACCTCCATTACAGCTTCCACTGTCTTGCCGATACTCTCGGCAAGGCTTTCAAGCTGCGTAACATTTTCAACTGAATCCTTGCTGACTTTACCCGCAAGGTTTATAGCATTAATCATCGCACTAATATTATCATTGGCGTCATTAATGAGTTCCTGCAGTTTTCCAAATACTGAAGATAAATTCACACTCTTTTCTTCAAACAATTTTGAATTGGTTTCAATCTTTGTGACAGCTTTCAAAGACTGGCTGCTTGCATTAGAAGCTTCTTCAGCTGCAGCAGCCATTTCCTGAACGGCAACCTGCAACTCATTCAGGTTTGCCATTGACTGGTTGATTGCGCTTGAAGTCTGGGCAGTCACTACAGCAAGCCTTTCAACAATTGAGTTCTTTTGTATCTCCTGCCGCTGTGCTTTTTTCCTGGCAAAATCCATATTATTGTCCTGCTGCATTTGGTGATTTACTTCAGGCAGATTCAACGGTTTCTTGAATTCAAAGCCCTTATCGTCTTTTGGTTTGGCAGGCACAAACTGCTGGCTTGTTTTTAAACTTGGATTCCTGACTGTTTTAATTTTTTCGTACTCCATGTTAACCCTCCTACTAAAAAGATTAAAGTAACATTATTGGTGTTTTGTTACCTAAATATTAATATAAATAGCGCTATTTAAGTAAATCTTATAGTTACTATTTAAAAATATTGAGTATATACTTGTATTTTTAATGTATTGTTTTATAATAATATTTATAAAACAATACATTGCGAGAGGAGATTTTTTTATGACCGTAGAACCAATAAGGGATAAAACGAAAATAAAGCAAATGTACCAATTTTTAAACGGGAAAAACCCTAAATATGGTTTATTATTCAAGTTTGGCCTTAATACAGGGTTAAGGATAAGTGACATCCTTTCTGTAAGGGTCGGGGATATTCTAAACGAAAACGGACAGTTCCGTGATTATTTTGTTTTAAAGGAGAAGAAAACAGCAAAAGAAAAAAAGATTAAGCTTAACAGCACTTTGCGTAAAGACATCCAGGATTATTTGAAGATCACGCATCTGGACTATAACAGTTTCCTATTCCCAAGTAAAAAAGGCAGCCACATAGGAAGGGTCCAGGCTTACCGCATATTAAAGGATGCAGCTGATATTTTAGGCATTGAGAATTTTGGGACGCATAGCCTTCGGAAAACCTGGGGCTACTGGACATATAAAGCTTCCAAATATAACATCGGACTTATTATGGACACTTTCAACCACAGTTCCCAATATATCACCCTTCGTTATATAGGAGTAAACCAGGACCAAAAAGATGAGTTATATTCTATTGTCCAGTTTTGAATAGCAGAAGAACTGCCAATATTTTTTGTTTTTTAGAAGGAAAAACCTTTTTTTTGTCGAATAAATATTTTTGTTGAATAATAATGCAAGTAACAAAATACCAATATTGTTGCATGGAATTGTACTAATAGAATTATATACAATACTAATATCAACCGTTTTATATACATTTATACTGTAAGAGGTATGATATGATTACATATTTCGACAATAACAACCCAACAATTAATTTCATGGAAAAACTTTCAGATTTTAAAATAGAATTCGGCATAAGCTGTTTAAGAATTTTGCTTGTTGAAAAAAACAAGATATTTTGTAGTGAAGAAATTGATGCAGCTAATAGTTCCCATTGTTGCGATTCATCTCTTGTTTTGGAAGATGTGTATTTGTCAAGTGAAAAATGGACCTTTTTATAATTAAATTTTGCCCCTCTATGATTTAGCCAGCCGATGGGGCCAGCCCCCACCCCCTCGAAGTATGGCTATGAAGTTCGAGCATAGAGGGAGATGGGCGGCTGGCGCCTTAACAGGCTATCATACAGGAACCTCTCATTGTAAACCGCACCCATATACTCAGTTGCTTCTTATTCCAGTGTTTCAAAGATATCTTCAAAAACTCTATCTCCATACTTTTCATAGAGCCTTGCCGCCATATTATAGCAGTAGTTGTCATCCCGTTCGGATATAATCAATATATTCATGCAGCTTGTTTCCAAAGCCAGGGAGTAAACAACCCGAATGCCGATGTCCCTGTACCTGATTTTAAAGAAGCCCGTCAAATTGTTGCCGCCTTTATTACCAAGGGGCTTGCCATAGCCCTGCGGGTGTGGCAAAGGATTCTTGCTGACTTTGCTGATGCCTGTCAACACTTGCTTTTGTACCGGTAACCGTCTTGCTTCAATAACCGTGGACCTTCTCCACGCCTCCCTATCCATATCAGTATCAATCGCCATATCCATGCCGTGCTTTTCTTCTATAGATTGGAACCATAGACCATCATGAGCAAGCCAGTTTTTTGCAAATATTTTATTCAGTTCCAACAACTCTTCTTTTGATAAATCACTAATTTTCTCCGCTTTTATCATTGAAACAACCTCATTTCTTGAATATGTTATCCATATATTTTTACCATTTCTCATTTAAATTTGAAAATGTATTATCTTAAACTAAACTAATCTAAGTCAAATAAGATCTGTACTAAGTATCTTCTAAACCAACCCCTAAGCATTTATTTCTTCCGCGGCAGCGGAAAGTTCTTCGCTGGAATCACTTATTTCACCGGTTGTGACAATAACTTGCTTCAGTAAGCTAAGGTCTTGTCTAATACTGACCTTCATGAAAATTTTTATCACTGTAGCAGCAGCTTTCAATAAAAGCACTTACTACCTCCGGGTCAAACTGCGTCCCCGCATTTCTTTTTATTTCAGCTATTGCTTCCTCCCTGCTCATTGCCTTCCGATATGTCCTGTCATTTGTCATGGCATCAAAGGCATCAGCAACCGCCAGAATTCGTGATAACAATGGAATTTCCTGCCCCATCAGCCCTTGGGGATAACCTTTGCCGTCCCATCGCTCATGATGGGAGAGGATATGTTCGGCAATAGGGGCAAGTTCCGGCACCGTCTGGGCAATCCTGTATCCTATTTCAGGGTGTTTTCTCATTTGTACCCATTCTTCCTCGGTTAAAGGCCTCGGCTTCATCAATATGCTTTCCTTAATCGCCACCTTACCGATGTCGTGGAGTATCGCTAAAAGTTCCAGCTCGTCCAGTTGTTTGGGGGGTAGGCCCATACTCTCACCAATCCTTCTGCACATTTCTTTCAACCGTTCTGCGTGTTCTTCCGTTTCCATGCTCTTTTCGAAAAGGGTAGCCTTCAGGGAAGATATAACGGCATTTCTGTAGCTTTTGGCATGCAAAAGCTTATTGCGGTACATCCAGTCCTCGGCTTCTTTCAATACCTGCCAGATGTTTTCTTCGGCTCTGCTTTTTGCGGCATAGCCAAGGGCAATGCTCACCTGTACGGGACCGTCCTTCTGGGAATCGCATTTTTCTTTGATCCGCCGGGTAATTTCCCCAGCCGTTTTTATATCGGTCTGAGGCAAAAGGATAACGAATTCGTCCCCGCCCCACCGGGCAATAAGATCCTCCCGGCGGCAGGAATTTTTGATTAGTTCCGCAGTCTTTATCAGCAGCCTGTCGCCCTCCTGGTGCCCGAATGCGTCATTAGCCAACTTCAGGCCATTGAGGTCGCCCATGATTACGGATATTGGCAGTTGACTCGGCGTATCCAGCCTCTTTATTTCTTCTTCAATAAACCTGCGGTTGTAAAGGCCGGTAAGCTGATCGCGCAAACTCAAGTATTTCAACTGTTCTTCATAACGTTTGTGCTCTGTGATGTCGCTATAAATCACATAAGCACCAAGCAATTCACCATCAATAATAATGGGAAAGCCTCTTATTATAACTTCAACAGGCAATCCTTCTTTAGTATAGTGTGTGCCTTCTACTATAATTTCCTTTCCCGATAATAAAGTTTTTGTATAATACCTGTTGGCAGTGTTTTCTTTTTCCATATCAAGGACGTAGTCAAGATTTTTTCCTTTTATTTCTTCCAATTTATACCCAAAAAGCTTATAAAAACTATAATTAATTTCCTCTATACAATAATTATGGTCAATGCGGACTATGGCATCTGTTGAGTTTTTAAACAAAACTTCCAGCCATTTCTTTTCAGTTTGAATTTTTTTATCGACTTCCACGCGTTCTGAGATATCTCTTGAAACAGCAACTGTACCTGCGCATCTGCCCTCCGCATCATAAACAGGAACCTTAATCGTTTCAAAAGGAACCAGACTACCATCATGACGTTTAACCCACTCTTCATAGCGCTGAACGCTGCCTGATTCCATAACCTTATGATCAAGTTTCCTGTGTTTGTTTGCTTCAGCTTCATTATAAAGATCCCAGTCAGTACGCCCGTTTATTTCTTCCGGTAAAAGAGATAGGAACTTTCCCGCGGCCTCATTTGCTACTTTATAAACCCCATTTTGGTCCTTGTAAAAAATCAAATCCGGAATAGTGTCTATAATTACTCTCAGTAAATGACGCTCCTTTTTCAATTCGGCCTCTATAGCTTGACGTTTCATAGCGGCATCAAGATTAGCAAAACAGTTTTGTGCCAACATATTAGTAATAGGTAGAAGCTCTTTTAGAAACATTTCTTCAATAGGAACGTTCCTCCCTAATAAGAGCAGTCCGAAGTTTCTCAGTGGGAACCCATAGTAATTTAAATCCTTTTTTATTACTATGACGTTTTTGTCCTCTTCTTGTAACAATTTTCTTTCAAATTCTCCAATAAGCTCATGATAAACAGGATTTTTAAGGATTATCCGTGGCACAACATAGATAGTTTCCAAACGATTATTTTTGTATTGTAAAACACTGACATGGGTGCAGTTCAGTTTTCTCAAAAATGCAGATGCGGCCTTTTTCACCAGCTTGTCCAGTTCCTGCTCGCCACTGACACAAAGAGCTAATTCGAGCAGAATTTGACTCCATATTGTATAATCCATTTTTAATCCTCCAACAATCCGATGACTGAAGTCTTATTATAAAATTCAAGATAATCTTTTCCCGTATTAGCAATCTCCCCTATAGTCAACACCCCCAGAAGCGGATATCCTGCATACACTGCTTCCAGTTCTTCATTAAAATCAGACTGGAGAAAGAGAACCCTGGAAACACAGTCCACAAAAAAGGTAGTTAGAGGTTTTTCTTTTTTCCCATTGACTGTTTTCCAATAGGATGCTTCAGCCAATTGACGGGCTTTGGCTGCACCAGCAATCAAAGAGTCTTTATCTCCTTTTAATATATAGACAAAAGAATTCAAAGGAACTTCTCCGACACAAATCAACCTGCCGCCATCCAGCGCAATAGGATCTCGAACCACCATTTCTTCTGCCATTTTTACAATCCCAAAGGGAAACCCTTTCGCCAGTTGGAAGAAATCAGTATTGTCAAAAGATTTCCCGGATATTTTTTCCACCGTTTCCCGATATACTTCAAATGCCGGACGCCAGTTCAGTGAAATTATTGTATTGCGGTCTGCTTCCGTTACTTTCAGTGGACCTGTCACAGGCTTCCAGCCATGAGCAACCC
The DNA here is from genome assembly GCF_002252565.1 of Petroclostridium xylanilyticum. NCBI lineage: Bacteria > Bacillati > Bacillota > Clostridia > Eubacteriales > Oscillospiraceae > Petroclostridium > Petroclostridium xylanilyticum. The sequence continues at coordinate 110,305 of NZ_NPML01000002.1, read as the reverse complement.
CTACCCCGCTTTTTATATCTGCCAGGGCAAAAACTGCCGCATCTTTTAATAATCCTTCCCCGGTAAAAACACAGGGCTTCCTTTCAAATGTCAGTGAACCGGCACCACCACCAATATAATTCGGGAGAAGCCCCCAACAATTAAACATGCTCTCAATTAGGGCAGAGATATGTTGGCTAAGTCCATCCATAAAGACAAACATCGTTTTATTTTCAAGAGATTGCCATTCAAAAGTTTGTTCTATGATTGCGTCCAGATCAGTAGATATGTCACTGATATCTCTAATCACCGCAGTACTTACAGGTTGACTGATACCAGCAACAACGGTTCCCTTCTCGAATATTTCTTTATCAAATAAAATCTGAGGAAAAATTCCTCCAAATACTGTTTTTTTACACTGTTTTAAAACTTCATCAACCTTTTCAGGAGTAAAGCCGTTGGCATCACAAGCCAGAATGAGAACTCCCGATGTATTCTCATCATCAGCTGCCTGTTTTAACAGATACTTCAACCTTTCCACAGTACCTTCCCTGTCTAAATTTATAAACATATTATCGCCCCTTTCATTCTGCAGGCAATGTCAATCTTATCATATTTTTTCTTATTATCCAATCCCGGGCAAGAATCACGATAAATGCAATATAATGCTTTTCTACCATGTGGCGTTCAATGCTTCCAACTTTTACTACAATGCCTCAGTCTAAATTTCCAACCATCGGAACTTGTCTTTCATTTCCCAAGTCCCGGGTATTAGCAATCAGCTTTTTCATTATAGTTTATCGCAGCAAATCGGTGCTGGAGCACAAGCATAAAGTGCTTCCAAAACATTGACACAAACATCACAATAGTATAGCTCCTTCCATCCAATCACAAAATCACTTCTAAACGGTATAATATATTTATTTTCTACATAATTTTCCAAATTCCTTCTTTTTTCTGTATTTTTTGAAAGTCATCTTGCTGCCATACTCAAATTTACAACACTTCTCCTCTCTCTACCTTCGTCTTCAAAACAAACACTGCTTCCACTAGCGGGAGTATATACCACTTCCCCGGTAGATTCATTTTTCAGTACAGTGCCCGAAAGTTTTCTTATCCCAGCACGATTTTTCTCAATTAACTGCTGAATTTCAACAATCATATTGGTTATTAGGATTTGTTTCTCCTTTACCAACTCATAACCATGCCAAAGTGCAGTTCTGTAGTTTACCACTTCTTTTGCTGCCGGGTTATTATAATTCTCTAGGGACATTGCTTTAAATAGTTCATCATGTGTTGTAATAATATTCTCGATTTCAGAGCTGTCTTTGGCTTCATTGATAGTTACAGCATTTATAAGAATATTTTTATTTGGTATCATATCTGCAAAACCTTTGAGTTCCGCTAATGCTCTATGGGATCTTGCAAGTTGTTTTAATACTCTTTTAGTTTCAAGTTCTGCATCTGGCGGTAAAAGTTTTACTTTTTCATCAGCCATGTAAATCCCTCCTCATGCCTATATTATAGACGTAATCTTTTCCTATTCCAATATAACATGGGTAAAAAATAAAAAAAATTACCCACGTCTTTAAGACATGAGTAATTTCTTCTTATATCCTGATGACAATTCAGTCATACAACTTTTCTTTTGCCGTCAAACAACGTTACAAGCTCATCAAGAGCAGTTCTCCTGCGTGGAGACGTTGAAAGGAATATAATTTTTTATGTAAATGCAATCCGTATGGCTGTGCAAGATTTTCTTTCTTCAATTAACAAGGTGCTACACACTATTATTAACAATCTATGTCTGCGAATGTAAAATCTTTTTTACGCTATATATAGATACAATGAAAGGAATCTCTCAAGTCATTTTTCATCAAACAACTCTTTCTTTAAATCATCCAATGTCTTTCCTGATGACGGTTCAAATGAGACTTCTTTTTTCAACGTCAAATTGATGTGGCTTTGTAGTAATTTATTTTGTATTTTGTTAATAACAATGGTCAAATTTTTTTCTTCTGTTAGCGGTAAGACCACATATATTTTATCTTCCTTTGTAAATACACTATCAATTTTACGAACAGTCTGCTTAATCATAGAACTTGCCTCATCCAAATAGTTTTTTTCTCCTTGAAACAGCAAAATACACAATGGTTTACTAGCTCGATTTGCCCGATCATATTCATTTATTATAACTTCCTCTATTTTTGTTTTATCATCTTCTTTCTTACCCTTTATTTCCCCATAAAAAGTCTCCATAACTTTTTCTATTCGTTTCGCAAGAAAATCAAATTTGAATGGTTTTGCAATATAGTCTATTCCACCAGCTTCGATAGCATCTTGTACAGTTTTGTAATCGCTATGCCCAGAAATGAATATAATGGGAATATTGCAATATACTGGATGATCTCTCAGTTGCTTTGCAAAATCAATCCCACTAATCCCTGGCAATCCTATATCTAAAATGATAAGGCTGACATCATTCAGATAAAAATGTGGTCTTTGACTGATTACATTAGCAGAACTTAATTCTACAATATTTGAAAAACCACTTTCCTCTAATACTTTTTTAATTTGTAATCGAACAAGATGACAATCTTCAATGATCAGTATTTTTTCCATTCTATAACTCCCCTTCCTTTTACGTGCTTAATGATTTACCCCTTTTATTTGGAGAATTTGACTTATAGCTTAAATTTTTCTTATTGTTTCTCTTACTCAGAAGTTATCAGATTCACTCAAGCTGTATGTATTACAAAAACAAATATCTTCTCTATCAATGTTTTTTGCAACATACATTGCCTTATCGGCTTTTACTATTAATTTATCAATACTATCTCCATCCTTGGGATAGAAACTGACACCTATGCTTAAAGATATATCTATTTTTTGTCCTTCATATGTTATAGGTTTATTAACTTTCTCATTTTCATAGCCGGGAAAATCAAATTTGCTTTTCCTGTCAATTTTTCACCAAATTTAATTGATGATATCATTAATGTCCCTTTTAAAACATTTGGAAGATGAACATTTAACTTTAAATTTTGGTCTTTCAGGTATAAAAATTCTATCTTAGGCACATCTAATAGTATTTTTTTGTCGATTATCTCAGAAAGCATGGAAGCCGCCTTGCCGACACCTATATTAAATATTTCTTTGAGGATATCATATTTCAGATCATTTATTTTCATAATTTATCATTCCTTATCATATCACATACAGTTTTTGCTTTTTCTTCATTAAATGGTTTGTTTATAAATGATAATACATTATATTTTTCTATTTCCTCTCTTACATTTTTTTGAACATCTGCAGTAAGTACGATTATTTTTGCATCAGCATCATAATCTCGTATTTTCTTTATCAAATCCTTACCGTTTAAATTAGGCATTAGCAAATCTATGAACACATAATCCGGATTAATTTCCTTATAAGTTTTAAAACCTTCTTTTCCATCACTTGAGAAATAAATTTCTGCATTATTCAAAAACTGTCTTATTAAGTTGGATGTAATTTTTTGTGAAAAAATAGAGTCATCTACTATTAAAATTTTTTTCATAAGAAATCTCCTTTACTTTCAGTAGTATATAAACATAACACTATCGCATAAGGCAACTCGGCATTTACCGTAGTCCAGCGGAAACTATAGTTAAATTAAGAATTTCATAACTTTCAATGTTGTATGCATACCATAATACAATAATATATAAAAAGCCAGCAATTAATATTTGAAAACTAATTGCTGGCCGGTTGCACCACTAATTCAAAATTCCCAAGGTGCCCATATATAATGGGAATTTATCATCATTTCCAACTCCTATATAAAAATCATTATATTTTCATAAAATTTAATTGTTTAAATTATACAATTATTTTACTATTTACATCAAGTAAAATCAATACTTTTAGCACGGTAAATTCATGAACCCATTTCCTACCAAAACCTTTTTACAAGGTTTTTAAAAAATGCCATTTCAGCATTCATTTTTATAAGATGAGCCGTATTTTTAATGTGTTCCCCAGTTTACAATGAACAGGAATCTGTCTTGGATCAAATATTATCATAAAATGTTTAAAAAAGCTCCCTTTATATTTTTTATTGACCATCGATATCCCCAATCTAATTTATATCTCTAATCAATATCTTACTATAAAAGGATTTGCTTTTTTACAGGTAATTTATTCATTGGCTAAATGTTCCTTCATGAATTTGCCGTGATTACTCTTAGCTTTCTAATTACCCAATAATGACAGACTCCCTTAAACTCTGTGTTTGAAATCTCTGTTTCTATAATAACTATCCTACTACTTATTCAAACATACAACCCATAATTTCAAATTTCTCAATACTATTTTCATAAACTTTTATCGGAATTTATCACAACTTTGACCACCATAGCCTATATCCTTTTTTATCCGCGGAGAACTCATATTTCATTAATGCGGAACATTTCCGGAGTTGGCTGTACTGTTTCAACCCTTTCATTATCATCTCCGAAAAATAATGTCATCTGTTTCAGAAGTTCATAAAACTCAGGATTTACTCTCATAAACTCAGAACTTGGACTCCCATAGTCATGCTATAACCTGTTATGCCGAGCTTTCACGCAGCACATTCCAAATCGGTTTTTGCAGTGATCGATTAAATATTTGTTTACATATTCCAGAGGGAAACGATGCTCCATGCCTTTGTATACCACATTAAAATATTCTACTGTAGGTTGGATTTCCCCCATTTGCTTATCAACTACCGTGTATGTAAATACCTCTATCTGTTCATATCCCAATTCAACTTTAATATCATCTATTCTCCTGTAATGATAAGGATCACCCTCTCTTGCATCTATTGCTGATACTGCCTCTTCCGGAATATTATAAACCACACCTAAGACATAATCCTCAGGCGATTCTATTATATCTAAGACGCCTCCTTCCCATTTGTTGGAAAACCTTGTGAAAGCCAGCCGATAGCCATTGAGTATGCCAACTCCGCAAATATCAAATTTGCCTTCACATCCTGCATTCCTCATAGTTTCCTTGAATGACTCAACATTTGTACAACTTCCATAAGCAAAATACTTTTTACTTATATCAATTCTCCTCTCTCTTCCATGAACTTTCTCCAGTCTCCATCCGGCACCAGGATTCCATTATCTTGCGCATATCTCTCATCAGTGTAGATATATACCCAACAGACCATCTCTTCCCCGTCCTCTGTCAATATGTTCTTTATATCTCTCACGTATAGATTATTGCTTCTCCCTTCAACATAGCCCTCCAACCTGTCCAGAGATTTCAAAAGATTCTCATCAACAGGTTCTATGACTTCACCTTTTACTATTTTATTTCCTGCTAACAAAGCTGGATAACCTTCAGGCAGATGGTAAAGCAGTCCATGTGTTTTCCCTCCTTTCCTTTTCTACGTAGAGAATGCGCACTGCCAAAGAAAAAGCCCTTTTCTCTTTGGTAGCTTCTCTCTCGTGTTCCTTCAAGGATATTATAGCGCCATATTATCAACACTGTTTTTAATTTTATTCTGGGACAAAAAGGCAAATGCATTGGATTTGGGTTTTTTATCTTTGTTTTTTTAACATCTTTTTCTGTATATCCCCTAAATAGTCTTTCAACCATATCCCTGTTATTATCGATATTTTATACTTTTATCTTTTAAAAACTTTTCAACAACTTGACATATAGTATCTGCCATAAATATCCCACCTATTAATGATAGTTAATATTGTCGAACATATACTCCCATAATACCATATAATGCCTGGTAACTCTATATCTATTTCTATAAATCAGAGATTTCGTACCAAAATTCCAGTGGAAATTTTATTTTTACTTAAATTGTTATTTTTTATATTTACTTTAAAATAATGAGAATAAAAACCGATCAATTTTTTCAGTTAGAGCATCCTTTTTACTGTCATGAGCTTTCGTATAATTAGCTCCCGAGGTTTCAGTTTCTTTTGCATGGCTTTCAGGCTTCCTCATCTGCAAAACACCTGCCAACCATGTCAATTTTGTATAGTCAGATACCATCCAATAACCCCTATAAAGAAAACAAAATTCGCCCTGACGGGCAACTTTAAAACCACAAATCGGATGGAGGCTAAACTTCATCCGATTTTATTATCATATCTCCCTCACAATGTGGACATAGGACAATTGGACTTCCGTTTTCAGCAAATTCCTCAGGTATATAGCTTTCATACGCTACAAAATCAGGTACATATTCTTCATATCCACACGCCCTGCATTTGAACATGATTAATTCATCTGGCTCATTTCCGCCAAACGGAATTTCATCAAATTCTTCATAGACTATCTCTTCATTTTGATTTGCTTTACTCATAATAATCCCATCCTATTCATGTTCTTACAAAATCATAGATGTATCCATATTTGTAATGCCATATTTCCCACAAATCCATAGTTTCTCTACTTTTTTTACATTTCAATGGATCCTTTGAAAAATTGTTTATCATCAATGCTCTCCATGTTAATGCTCTGTCTTTTGTGTCCCACCAGTCTTTTAATGTGTATTGTTTGCCTTTTAATCCACTTTTGATATACTTCAGTAATCCAAAACATTTCTTCACTTTTTGTTGTATACTTCCTGCATATACACCATATCTTCTCACCATCTTAAAATGCTTTGGCGGTATGTGCATCATCAGCTTCCCTATAAATTCTTCCACTTATATATTTTTTCCCACACTTATTGCAAAACCTACTTTTGCAACTAAAGCCTACTTTAATCTTCTCAAAACATTGCATGCAAATATATGCTACAAAACCTAACGTCACATCTCCACAATGTAGCATTTTTAAGACTTCACTGAGTAAGTGTTCTCTCATTTTCTCTGGAAACTTTTCTTTCTTAGCTTCCCAAAATCTATTAAAATGTTCTTGAAATATTTGTTTGATAATCCCTTTTGTCTTCATGATTATTTATTATCTCAAAATCCTATATCCTTTGCCAATACTTATCCACAGAAATTTTGCGCAAGCTATTTCCTTAATAACAAAAAAAGCCGACACCCTGCGGCATATGCGAGGAATGCCCTTACCGTTGAAATAAGTCAAAGCCTGTGGCGGGAGTGCGGCGTTTGCCGCCTCCCCGCTATGGGCGGCAAGGAGGAAATGATGGATTATCAATGTGTAACAACGCTTCAAGAAATAAGCGATTATCTCTGCGGCGCAAACCTCGTAGCTTTTGACTTTGAAACCACGCCCAAAGAGGAATACCGCAGGGATGAAAAGGCGGCGCTGGATGCGCAAATTTCCCATAATGGCAACAACAAGTTTTCCGTTTGCCAGAGCATCAACAATTTTCTGCGGCTCATTTGCAGTACAGCCCTCCGCTTTTAATCCGAAATGCCTTGCTCCGTCAGAAATGAGACTATGGTATGAACCATTCCCCTCACAACGATATCCGTTTTTATATACCCATTCACTCATTTGAACCGGATCAACAACCGGGTAAGGGGACACTCCTCTGCTATCGCCGGTCATCCTCTGTGAGGAATGTCCCAGTAAGCTTGAAACCACCATTGCCAGTGATGTCGGCCCACAGCCGCTCGTGCCGATGGTTCCGGTCTTCCCATAAGGCCTATCTGCCCATCTTTTGTCAGCCTGATTGAAATACACTACATCGATAGCTCCATCCGAAAAGGTTGCTCCCGAATAATCAATGCCGGTGCTTTCCCTGTAGCTTGTATCGTTTAAATCAATAGTCTGGTCAAGAGAAAAACTGTCACGTAGCTGTGTTACCTAGGCAAGCTCATTACCGGAAAATATTGTGCTCAAATAGTCCAGTGGATGCGTTATGATATACACAAACATGGTCAGAATTAAAAGCACCGATATTACCGGTATCAGTGCAATCATGATGATTCTTTTCCGTGCTTCCTCATCAGCAGCCGCCTTTAAGGCTAATTGTGCAAGTATTTTTGTCGTAGCCGGGTCTATTGCCATGTAGAATCACCTCCATAGAAAAAAGCAGCCTATTCGACTGCTTTTTTATCATATACACCATGAATGGCTAACAAATAAATAACCGCAACTCTGCGAGCTGCGGTCATAAATTCCAAAGAATCCTGACAGGGTGACACTCCTGTATCTCCTAACAATGGGCGACGGCTGCCTGTTCCGTCCTCAAGGATTCTTCACTTACTATTTTATTGTCTGTCTAAAGTAATTATACACCCAAAACTTATTTCGTTCAACCACATTTTTACCCATTTACTCATTTAAATTTTCATTATAAAGGAATAATGCATTTTTCTCTCTGTATTTACGTACTTTTTCTTCACTCATAACAAAAAGTGTTCTAGCAAAGTATACTCCTTTTCCAGATACTCTTACTGCAAGCAAAACATGCTTTCCATCCATTTCAAAAACTTTAATGTATTCAATAGATTCTTGTCTTGGATTTTTTGAAACATATGTTGGGTTTTCAATTATCTCTTCTATCCTACCACCATACCTTTTATAGTCTTCCGGGTGCTGACTCAACATGTGGTCAATATTTTGTTGTCCAATTATTATTGGTGTGCCAGGTTGAATATCAAGACCAAGCAATTCAATAACTCTCTGGTTAATCTCTCCTATTTTTCTTTTGTCCATATGCAGTTCTCCTCATATTCACATTATAGAAGATATCAAAAAGAGATTCAACCAAAATATAGGAAAATATTTACCTACCCCCAGCCTTACCCATAAACCTGAACTTGTACTCCGGTATTTCAAACACCACATGCAGCCGTTTTTAGCCAATCATCACAATAATAGGCATAATTTATACGGGATATCAGCCAAGAATTAATTTCAGTTATCCATTTATAAGGCAAATTAGAACGATGTATTCTTTTTTCATAATCCACTGCCGGTATTCCCAAATCACCCAGTAAATCAACGCCAATTAACTTGGCTCCGATGTATTCTTTATCCGGATATATTTTGCTTAAAATATCCACCATATTCATGGTCCAGAAATGATTGAAATTCTTGATCTTAGAACTATTCTCATTATCGTCAAAGTATGGCGGTATAAACTCACAGGATACTTCCGTCTCCGATACTATAAATTTAATAACATTAAAATGCCGTATAATACGATCTCTTAATAGTGACTCGCAAATTGTATAAGAATCAAATAACTCCTGAAAAAAGAGACCTGACACCATATCAGCCTTAGCCTGTAAATCGCCATTTTTAATTGCTTCTCGTAATATTTCCAATGAAAACGGCAATTGGATTTTTTGTTTTCTTTTTGCTAACCAAAATAAAGAATATCCGAAATCAGACCACTCAGAATCCGATTTTGGAACATTGAGCGGAATATTAGAATTTTTCACCCATAAATCCGTGGTATCATAGGTAATTACCGTACTGGTCAATGAATTTTTCATCCATTCAATATCTCTTATTATTCCTTCCGCCATTTCAGGAAAAATACTTGTAAGGTTTTCTGAGATAAACTCATTAGGCCGCAATTCACCGGAAATATCAAGTGGTGCAAAAGCCAGCCAACCGTTGCCTTTTTTAGCAATGAGTTCGTCATAAACCTTTTGGTTGCGTTCTGCATACAACTTCACGTCAAGCCAAAGTATTGTGTTTAACATGCAGGCAAACATCGTCCAATCACGGCAAGGAACAGCAGTAAGCTCCGATATTAATGATGGATCATACGGGTTTTGGGTAAAATAGTCCATTAGAATTAACTGTGGATAGCGACCCTCGATACATTTTAGAACCGCTAATAGTAATTGCGAAGGACTATAAGCAATTTTTTCAAGAAGGATATCATAAACAATTGAAGCTCTCAAAGGATGAAGAGTTTCAATATAGCGGCCATCATCGGAACTCTTTAATAAATACTCCTTACTCATTCTATCTAAAGCAGCAATAGCAGTATCACAACTACACTCTCGCTTAGCATCCTTAAATAGAACGGGACAGCCTATCTTCCCTGCATAACACACTAAATTCAAGAGCATAAGCCAAGAATCAGGATTTTTTTCACTTATTAATTTTTCTACCTGTCCAACTAAGCGTTGACGCAATGTCTGATTATTATTGAGAAGATAGATAAATTCTAAAAAGGTACCTCCTTCCCCGAATCGTTTCCATGCCTCATCAAAACTTCGGAATATCGGATGTGGATTGTCTAATGTTAAAACTTTATAAATATTCTCTGCTTCTATTTTGAAGAAATATAAATCAATTATATCTATTGATATTACGCTTCCATCTACTTTTGATAATTTGAAATCTTCTTCCCTAATAGATACCAAAACAGGAACTGAAACCCCTCTTGCCTGCAATTCTTGAAGCAATAGAACCCAATTGGTTTCTCCAGGATTAACATCGATATATATAATAATGTTCCGGGCATGTTTGATAATCCCTTGTAAAGCACTTACTAAATTCTCAGCCTGCCGGAAAGATTGTATATGCCTGACACAAAACACAAGCTGCTCAGGATAATTATCCAAAAGAAATCTATAACATAATGCGGATTTCCCTTGACCAGACACCCCTTTGATAATCACAGCTTTATGATTGCTAAGCGACAGACTGATTTTCTCAGTCCATTCACTACGGACAAAATCCAAATTATTTCGGATATGGGCAGGATGGGTAGAAACACCCTGGGAAAATTCTTGTTTGAGTATTTCAAAAGATTTATTTGAAGTCATATCACACAGCCGGATAAGGGATTTCTGATATTCTTTGTAATAGCCGTCAATAGAAGCTATATCCATACCGATTTTATATATTTTTTCCTGCCACAGAGGTAAAGAGGTATAGCCTTTGGTTTTGGATAGATCAGATATATTTTGTACACTTAAACCAGCAACTTAGTAAATCACTCCAAAGGCCTTATCCATCAGCCTTTCACCCTCTCAATCCTCACAACTGTCTCCACGTGACTCGTAGCGGGTGAAGTATATATGGCTGTCCAGCCTTGTCCGTCTGTCCTTCATGCGCTTTAGCTGCAATACGAATAGCTTTATCAAGCATTTAGTACACCCCATTTTATGTTTCCGATATAGATTAAACAGCAAACTATATCTATAATTTTTTAAACTCCATATACTACTTTAAAATCTGTTCAGGCTTTTCAAACTGCATTCTTCCGGGCTGAGCGTCAAACATATTCTGGATATCTACAAACGCACCCAAAGCATTCAACGCAAGTGTAAGTTCTTTAACAGCCTTTTCTTTATCCTGAGCATTAATCGATTCTATAGCACTTTTTATAAGATACCTTACATCATCTGCCCATATGGCATATCTTGAAAAGGTAGCAACATTGTTCCCATCACGCTGGTCAAAGGCTGCTCTCTCCAGTCGGGAATAAATATATTCCTCGGTATTACCATTGTAGTGTTTTAATTCACAGAAGGCTTGATGCTTACCGAGAGAAGAATAGAATTCAAGAACAGCCCGTATATTATCAGTTAGTTTCATCTGGTATCTCACCCTCTCCCATGACAATTTTAAAGCTCTTTTAACGGTTTAATGATCTTTTCAATTAATGCTTCATCGTCTGTAATACTGATAAGTGGCAAACTGAAAACATACGCCTCATCAATATGTTTGCATTCCTCGGATTGGAAATGATTAACTTTGCCATCCAATTCATAGTTATTGTCTTCACTTGCATCAGACCAATAAAACCAGATATTCCATAAATCCCAATGATCCCTTTTATCTATATCGGAGTATACAATTTTTCCGGCAGTAATAATTGGTTCTTCTACTTCATCTCCCCAAAAAGTGATTGTAATGCATTTATTAACCAGTTTATCTTTATTGTTTTGATAAACTCGGAAAATTGCTTCAACAATCCATCTGTCGGCCTCCTGCAAGCTTGCGCTTACATCCTTTGTTATTCTATTACCATATAAGTTCCCCCATTCAGGAGCCAATTGGTTGTCAATTTTAAATATTAATCGCTGACATTCTTTAAATACTTGTTGAATATATTGAAAAGCTAATGTTATTTGATGTCCCTTTTGAATATCACTCACACTGATTCCCCCTATAAAAAATATTTTTTTCTATTGTAATATCTAAGTTGTTCAATTGGTCAAAATAAGTTTTCTTCTCAGCAGAACTGTTTTCATCATTATAAAAAATCGGGTACGGCAATGAAAAAGCTGAATTCAACGACTTTTCCGGTAGAGATATCCCTGAAAAATCCCTCAATCCGAGCTTTTCCATATACTTCATCAAGTCGTCTACGATAATCTTTTCAAATGATGAATAGAATGGATACATTTTCTCAAGTGTTTTGTACAATTGATGCCATCTCAGATGAAATACATTTTCTTTTATTTCATTATATCTGCTTTGTATTATTTGGGTAGTTGCCGTTATATCCAAGTAAGCTTCGGCTTCTGTCAAATAAATAATATATCCCTTTCTGCCTTTGAAGCTTGACACAGATGATTCCGTAAAATTCTCTATATCATTACTTATTGCTTCAAAATAGCGAACTAATTGATCATTTTCGTCTGTTCCACTTTTCCCTGATTTGAATTTTGCTTCAACAACAAGAAGCAAGTCATCAAAACCATGTACATGGTCTCTAAATATAAGGATTAAATCCGGCTCTCCATAATTCTGATTCCAGGTCCAGAATACATATTCTACTTCCCGATAGCATCTCAGTTCAATTCCTTCCGAATTTAATTTTTCCCAGAGAGTTGTCCTTTCCTCGTTATATAAAAACGCAGATTCAATAAAAGGAATCAATATCATGTCTGGCCTTAGATATTTTAGAGTGCCAAAGACTGTTGAAGTAAGGATATCCTCAGTATACTCATAACCTAATGATTTGCCTTCAAGTACGGCTTGTATCAAATTATCACCCCCAATGGATAACTCCAAAAGCTCAAAATAGGTTTATTATTTAAAGAACTTAAAAATATCAAATATACTAAATGTGGTTTTACGGTAGACCTTGTTATACAAGGCTTTTTTAGGATTTGTAATCCAACCCCATCCTCTTGGTGCTTTCACCCCTAAGCTATGGCGTATGTATCTTTTTACACTCGTTCTTGCTGCAATACTCTTTCTAATACTTGGTTTTCTCATACCAAACTTCACCATGATCACACTCCCTCTATAATAAATTGTATCAAACAATATGTACAATAAAACGGACAGTCGTTTTTAATTTATAAAACAACTTATCCGCTTTACTCTGCATAAACTATTTGCATTATAATTCCTTTAGCGCCCATCATTGGTTTTTCCGGAATAGTTTTAAGACCTTTTTCAAGGATTACTTTCCCCATCACTGCCAGACATAAGGCATCTACCACATCGTCAATTTTCTTTCTATATGGGACATCGGCTAAAAATTTCTCTACAACTTGATCTGCTTTAGGATAATATTCTCTGAGTATTCCAAGACGTTTTTGTTGACCTTCGGTAGATGTTTTATGCTCAAGAATTGGCTGATTGTTATTAAGCTTTGAAAAACAAAATTCCGGATGGCTTTCAAGAAGCCCGTTTTTCCACTGAGGTTTGCTTTGCAAGAATTCATCAACTTGCTTTATTGCTTTGGCTATACCCAAGGTTTGTTCAGAGAGGCTTTTTCCTAAAATAGCAATGTTTCGCTCCCTTGCTACTTTCTTATCTTCTGCATATACTGCCTGTCTGCAAGGAACTTCAAATATGCTTGAGCCTTTCTTACCAAGCTCCTTTTTCACAATCAGATCTGGGCGTAGCTGATCTACAATTTCAATATTCGTCATTCTGTCAACTCGATAATGGGTGAAATCATTATATTTTTCTGAGAAGGTAATAAGATAATAATTTTCATCATCCCAGGATAAAGCATAAGGACTTACAAAATAAAGTTCTCCATTCTTTCTATATCTCTTTTCTTTTTTAATATCGTAGTCAAAATACTTGAAAGATACCTGCTTATTCTCTGCAATTGCGATATGAAGCCTGTCCACATTATAATAAATGTTTTCATTAATAGCCTTAACCCTGTTTGCCACATAAACTTGGCGATGAAGTAACGCAGCTTGATTAGAGCTTGCCAGGCTCTCGATCTTTTTTATAAGTTCATTACTCTTTTTATATGTAATAAATTTCGAACATTGAACAGCATCAACCATAGTTTCAATTCCGGTAATTCAAAAGGACGGTTTGTCACAAAATAATCCGTAGTTTTTGTTTTCCGAGTAGCAATATCTATTCCGTAATGACGTAAGGCCTCTATATCGTCGTAAATTGATTTTCGCTCAGCAGTAATGCCATAGCGTCCAAGTTCTGCTATCATGTCATTTATTGTCATTGTATTTTCTTCATCCGTTTTTTCAAGAAGCATTTTCATTAAGTATAGAATTTTCAACTTCTGATTGGAACTTTTTGCCATAACTGCACCCCTATAACCGCAATATTATTCCAAATAATTACACCTCCAATGATACCATAATATCACAAGAGGTGTCCAATAAAACGGATTGTGTTTTTGTATCCTACTTTTATCAGACTAATATTTTTACCGATATAAATTTGGTCGTTCAAAAAATGGACTCTATGAATGCCGAGGGGTATCATTTCAGAACATAAGTGTGATTCTAAATCTCATATTTTTCTTTAAACTTCTTAACCGCTGTCCTGCCCTCCATTCATCACAGTGCGATTCTATTATCCTTTACGTTCTTAACCTGCTTTGGGTCAACCAGTCTTTCCGGGTGCTCCTGTTCCTGCTTCTTGATATACTCAAGAAATCCTTCCAGACCGCCATGCTGTTCCAACAACTGCTCTCTTGACTTCCAGACTTCCTCAACAATCGGATCTCTATACGCCATAATTATCCCTCCCCATCAATTCATCAGGCGTTAGCAATATCGGTTCAAACAAGTTATTCTTCCGGTTGTAGTTTCGCAGCTTCGACATTATCTCGCCTTGAGCCATATGTGTACAGTTCCATGTGAGAAGATAGTCCATCTCACTTATTACCGCAAATGCAAGATGGTACGCATCAAGCCTTGCCTTCTCAGGTATATCCAACAATTTAATGTACTCATCGGCAAGCCTGCTTATATCATCTGTCAGCTTCAATATTTTAATACCGGAAATCAAGTCCAGCCTTCTCTTTGCTGCTTCCGGGTCGCCCATACGGCATTCTGCAATGACTACTTCCGAAATATATAAATCGTACTTAAATCTTGCAGTATCCCACCACTCCCTTGATGTCTGCTGCCTGGCAGCAATAACGATATCCCTGCTGAATCTGGCAGTAGCATAACTCGGTATTGTTGTTTCTATATAAACTTTCTCCATCGCAGCCTCCTTCACTTAACTATCAACTCAACTATATACTTGTACGTCAGGCTTCACGCTAACAAGCCTGTGGTACTTGTAGTATGTGTTCTCACTGCCAACAAATACCCTTCTTCGGCTCTGTCTGACCTTCAATGTCGGATCAAGTCTCATCCTGAAATCAGTCTTGCTATTGTCGCTGATCTGCTTAATGCTGCCCATATAGATCACGGCATGGTACATTTCCTTTCTATCCTCATACTCATATATTTCCTCGACTCCTGTAATCCATCTTGCAGACCAGTTGGGTACAGGCTCAAGCCTTTCCTGTATCTTTCTCTTAATGTTTGAAACTACATATTCATCATCAATAAGCTGTTCGCCCTCACCCTTGATAGTCTGATACAGAGGAAGTACATACTATCTTCTTCTTGACCCTGCTTGAGGCAATGGATGCCATGTCATTAGCAATATTCACAAGGAATGTTACACCTTTATACATCGCCCATAGGTCAACATTACAACCAGCCCCAGTAAAGGCTTCCCACTTTGCAGGTCTTCTTGTCCCTGTAGCCATCGGCATCAGCAGGAAGGTATCGGTAACCTTTGCTGCCGCCTGTGCCAATACCACAAGTAGCTGATCTCTATTTAAGAGAAATGCTGCGTGTCCAGCGAATTTCATCCTACGCTCTATCTCAATGGACATCTGCTCCGTGAGCTTCAGCATGAATTCTCGTACCATTTCAAGCGGCTTCAGGTAGACAACATCCAATCCTTCTACACAATACGCATCACGAACAATTTTGTTCATACCTTCATCATTCCAGTATGTTTAAAATCCAAGCAGTCTGTTAACTGCATCCCTACATAGAGTATTATAACACAACGAATGCGATGCTGTCTTAAAATTTGTGCACAAAGTTGGATTTTTCCACATCGACTATCGTTGCTCTCTCTCCCTAAGCTCCAGGTATATCATCACAAATATGCGTATTCAAGGCTCTTTGGAGTGGTGGTAATCAGGCTTCAAACTGCACAAAACAACCACGTATATATTATGTGCCATCAATGACTGTTTGTAACTAACTTTTCTAAAATTCTTAAAAATGACAAATTAATGTTAACTGACGTAGAGGTACTTACAGATACAATTCATCTACCTTCATTAAAATCTATGCCTATGTTATTATCAATCAACTTATTCTGTTCTGTACTTCAATGATAGTATAGTCTTTTGTGGGTTATTGTTGGGGGTTAATCTGTATTGATTTCCCCCACGTTTCCTCCAAGATTCCCCCAGACTTTTGTGGCTGAAGCCGCTATTTATGAGGTGTTCGGGTTTATCTTAATGCCTGTCCTAATGTTTTCACCGAAAAGTTCCGAACGCTCTGTATAACCTTTCATAGAATAGGGTCGCAGTGTAATTAGAAGCTCCATCCTTCAACTTCCATGAATTGTTCAAGGTTAATACACTTAACATTGAATCGCTCACAGATGTTCGGTATCTTTGCTCCATTGGGTTTATTAGCTTCATTTGTAATGACTGTACCGTCAATTATTTTTGCTTTCGCAATAACGAATGGGTCTGCTACTGGCTTACCGCTTAGTAGGTTCTTTCCGGATATTATTACTTGGAAGTGCTCTACTTTAAATATGTCCTGAACATCCATCCCATGTCCGTACTTCTCCGAGAATTTATATGCAGTCACAGACTTGATATTGGTCTCCAGCTTTAAAAGCTGCTTTAAAAATATAAAACGCAGTTCCCTATCAAACTCATAAAGTGCATAGATTTCATCAAAGTCGGCACCATCCTTAAATTTCTCTTCGGGTGATGCAATTTCCAGAAACAGGTCTTTGTAGCCATTTATAACATTATAATAATTTTCGGTTTGAAGAACTCCTATGGCTCCTTTATCAACTTTCAATCCCCTACTTCTGAGTATCTCTATCTGCTCACGATAAGTTTTAAACAGCTTGTCCCCCATCGCAATCCCCTTAATGTAAAATGGCCCTGGCTCTCAAGGAACACCAGGGCACTGATCAACTTTATCGATAACATCTTTTACAAGGTTATCGTAACATAACAATTACAAGTAGTCAATACTTATTGTGATTGTCATGCATAAATAGTATATGCAAAAAAACTAAAATAGAATCTCATTATACACTATTTTACCGCAGACGCTTAATATTTTCATAAAATACCAGCGGTGACTTTTTGTCATTAAATATTGACTTTTCATCGTCTATACCGATGTTTATACCGATGTTTCCCGAAGTTTTTCTGCGGAATATAGTTGTGAAAAAGCCTGTTATTTCAAACTCCGGTTCAGGTATTCCAGCTTCTTTACAGGCTTCCTTCATCCTATTAATACCTGTTCCCATTTTCTCTATATAGTGAATACGGTGCAATAAGGAAGCAATGGTAGGATTCCTTGTCATACTTCTTTTCCCGAAATCCTCTAAAGTCATACCGTGAGGCAGGGAACCAGGATTGCTGATTTCAACCCGGTCATCAAAAATCTCAACCATCACGTTGGCACCTTTTTCAAAGTAGTCCCTATGACAAACAGCATTAATAACTGCCTCCCTTATTGCTATTTCAGGTATTTCAAGAATCTCTTTTCTACGGATTTCCTTGATTTCATATCTCAAGTTCAGATGCTTCTTAAGAAACAGAACAGCCTCATCAATAACAGTAACCAAATCACCAATCAGGTCTTTCCGGTCAAGAACTGTTATCTTTTCAGTCCCTTTATATAAAGCACAGACCACTTGAGCCTGAGGAATATATTTCATAGGCTCATTTGAAAAGAATAGCACTCCTGCATTTGTTAAAGAAGTATGTCCTTCTGTTTTCACACAGCAATCCAGATTCAGAAGCATATCTTCCGGAGGAAGAACATTGCTAATTCCAGAAAGGTTCAGATACTTATCAAATGCTTTCCTGTCCAAGGATTCAGGTACTGTCGCCTCCGATTTAACAAGTTCATCAAATCGTATACGCCCCTCTGACTGTATAAAAGCAATAATTTCATTCCGTCCAAGCTTTTGAGAATTTGGCCCGACTCTGAGGAAAAAACCCTTTGAGCAACTATACGGCTTTTCTTTTCCTTCTGGCACTGACAGGATGATAATATTATTAAAAACATCAAGTTTAACAGCTACGTCCGGCTGTATCTGTCTTAGCGTGTCGTGAATTCGAGAACGGGCGGCGTTGCTGATATCAGTGCCAGTGATTTTGTCACCATCATCAACACTTATAAATACACGTCCGCCGGATGCATTTGCAAATGCGCATACTTCCTCTACGAGGCTCTTATCCACACTTTCTTTAAATTCAACTTTATAGCTTTCACCCTGATCTCAAGTTCAGTCTGCGTCATAAAGTTCAACCTCAAATCATAATAACCCAAAATGCCTATACAATTTGTTAAAATATAGTTACTACCATTTTATCCGCTTGTCCAAAATTATGCAAGGAAATGTTATTCTAATCAATCTTGATTCTTATTAATTATCTTTTTTGTACACTCAAGGGTTATCTAAAATCAACAAGGTAACAAAACCTCTGCAGCCCTCTATTTATCAACCTTTCGCCCTCTCAATCCTCGCGACAGTCTCACAATGCCTCAAGCGCATGAAAAAGATAATTTTTAGGAAGTTTTTCTTAAGTGTATAAAGCCATTTTCAATATGCAAGTCTAAATTCTGTTCTTTACTTTTCTTCTTTCCCAAGACAACACTTTTTATATTTCTTTCCGCTTCCACAAGGACATGGATCATTTCGCCCCACATAATTTTCCCGCTTGAAAGGTACATTCATAAAGTTTTGATTACTCTTGTGCTCGTTTAAGAAAGTTCCCATAAAACGCTCATCCTCTATCTCATTTTCATCATCCTCATCAAACGGGTATTCGCCATCACCATCCACTTCACACGAAAAGCCTCCAACCCATCCTTCCAGTGAATGTACATCTTCTTCAGATATAAAGGAATAATCGTCATCTTCCTTTAGTTCATCCAGAACCTCTTTTACCGACCTTTTAAGTTGGCGGTTCATAAAGTCCAGGTCAGCGATGATTTCCATTACTTTTCCATCTGCTACCGCCTTTTCTATGTCGTCCTTAAGTCCTGCAGGGTGTATCAACGAGCAGCACCTGGGAAGCGTGTCCCACACAAAGCTATAGTCCACCTCAAGCTTTCCATTAAAAAGCTCTTTGAAATAGAAAACAAGCTGTTCTCTCGAAACCACACCGTGATTCAATAAAATCAAAAGAGATTCTAACGCCTCTGTTCTCACATATTCATCCAATGAAGAATTCTCTATGATTCCTTTGATCGGTTCTATATTTCCGTCACAGACTGATGCAAGGATGTTTTTAAAATCCTCGGTGACCACATCCCCCAGCAAGTCAAATATCTGTTCATCCGGTAGGGATGCAATCTTGATAATACTTTCATACGCTTTTTTCTCTCGAAAGTATGCGAGAAGATAAATTGCAGGAAAATGAACCAGATACTTTGCGTCTTTTGATAAATTTTCTACATTACTTAGCGTATATTCCAATATTTCAAGCAGTTCCGGAATCGCTTCCTCTTTATTCGCCAAAGCATATTTTACAGCCTCTGCCGGGTAATGATCCTCAAACCGCTCATACCCCTTAAAAATTTTTAAATTCATCGTCGTAGCTCCCCTCTATGTTTGCCTATTCCTCTCTCCCGCGCATCGCGTGGATGTTAATCTGGGGTTATATGTCATGGAATGTATATAGAAAAATTCACAGCATGATTTATCTTCCCTTCCTGGGCGCTCTTACATCAAATAATCCAGATGCTTGTAATGCCTGGTTGAGCTCACCTTTAAAGGCAGTATGCCGGGGATACTTACTTCTATATTTTTCGGTTAAATCCATACCTTCCTGCTTTTCTCCCCTGTTTGCCAAGGTCTCAGCCATTGCAACCAACAGTCCTGCTGCTTTATGATAGCTCCCCCGATGCTGGTTGCTGACAATTGCATCTACCCTACGTCCTATTTCGTCTTTACACCATTTTAGATAAAACTCCTCTTGCTCCTTGGTTAGTTTTATAGACTCTTTTATAACCTCAATAATCTTCCGGTACTTTTTAACATAATCCCTGCTTGCATTATAACTCGTATTTTCAATCACATTCTCCCATTGTTCGTAAAGAATTTTTGAGTGAATTCCTTCCTTTGATAAAACTACCATCATAAACGTTACAAATACCGGTTTGGGATTTTCACTGGAGCTCCAGCCAAGCGGACCTCTGCCTTTACACATTTCAAATACCTTTTCATATCTTCCACCTAAAAGCAGAGCATTGAATAGAACCCCTTCGGATACAAAAGACGTATTTTGCTCTCTACTGTGGTAGTTGTTTACAGGTATCCTGCTTTTACCTCGAAGCTTCATAATTCTTTGTTCAGCTTCATTCCGTACCTCTTCAAAGCAATCACATTCAATAGCAGTTATATACAAGTCAAGTAAATATCCCATAGAAGGATTGGAATAAAAGCATTCCCTATACCCCTCCAATTTCAACTTATTATCATTCAACTTTTCCCCTATCCTTGAAATGGTTTCTGCTACTTCAGCCCTTACTGCATAATCTCTGGGAATCCTGGACAAACCTTCTCTGGCAACCTGAATGACCGAATCTGTATCATCTTCCATCTCTAAAGACGCAATCCAATCAATATATGCCTTGGGATATTTATCTGGATATTGCCTTGCAAATTCAGAAATAGCAGGAATACCACCCTTTAAAAAAACAGCTTCCCTCAGTAACTCGCTGACGTTCATTGGACTTTGTTTTTTTAAAAATTCAATCCATTCTGCTAGAAAAGCGTCAAAATCCGGCAACAAAGTGTCTAACGCATCAATGATATTTTTCAATTTAATTTTACGAGTCAGATACCTGTATTCATTCATTGATTCATACAACGAAGCCGGCCGCTCTTCGGAAGTGGAATTCATATATACAGACCTGAGAAAGAGCGCAACCTGCTCATCCATATCCACTTTTAACATATTACTGTAATCCGGGTCGCCAGGAAGATGTCCCGGTTCCTGTCCCATCTCCAATATGTCGAATAGTCTTCTATAGGCCTCTTCAGCAAGCTTATATTTTCCTTGCAGCAATAAACTTCTGGCTTGCAGAAAAAATTCGTCCATTTCCTCTGCCCAACTTTCATCGCCCCAATCTCTTTCTTCATGGATTGCATCATCCCAGCCCCATCCGTCGCAATATTCACCATCCTCCACTCTCTGTGCAAAAGCTTCTATCTCATCCATCAGCGTTTCCAAATTGGATATAACTTCCTTCTTATGCTTCGGAAGTACTAATTTATCCAAAAACTCTTGCCTCTTTGAAGGATGTTCTTTGCTGGCCCAGTCCAAGATTAAGTTACAAAAATCTTCTGTAGCAAAATTTTTTAAACGCATCCTTACTTCTTCCATAAATTCTTTATAACTTAATACAGCCATGTCTCTACTCCTTCCCTTTTCTATCCCCATAATTCCTGATATTCTTCTTTGTATTGTTCAAATTCATCCCCATAGTACTTCTTAAGGCGTTCAAAAATTTCAAACACAACAGGGCAAACCGCACAGTTTTCAACAAGGTTGATGAGCCTTGACCATATTTCATCTTTGTGCGTAAATGGATATTCCCTGCAATTTTCCGGCCTGCATTCATAGATTGAGCAACCAATTCCTGTTAAAAACGGACAGGGTTTTTTATTTATTATAAAGCCTTCTTCTGTTTTGATAAGATGCTTATCTTTGAACGCAACATCTGTCATTCCCAATCTTTTGGAAATCAATTGTTATTTGTTCACGGTTCACAGTTCTCAGTTCACAGAAATTAACCAAGAAAATCCTGTGAACCGTGAACTGTGAACTAAAATAGACAATGTAAAGTACTTAGTAATACTTATATAGATTCTGTTCCCCGTCTGAGAGGTTTCCTAATTTCTTTCGGAGGTTCTTTGACATGGTCTCTATCACAGGAACCTTTATCGTCTTCATCGCAATAGAAAAAAGCCAGCAATTTTCAATCTCCCGGTCTCCTCAAGATAATTCGAATCAAAATATATGTATGTTCTGCATTTGTCTCTTTTTTCATATTCAATGGCTTTGTTTTTAATAAAATCGGTAATGTCTTCATCTTTTTTACAATAAAAAAGAGAGAACGCGTCTCTTCATAAATTCTCATCAATGTCCTTTGCTTTAATCAAGCCTTGGAGCGAAGCAAACTCAATAATTTTCTCTCACTCCTTTTCAAATCAGCAATAACATTTCTGGAATCTATATTTAAAGGCTTTGTATTCTGAATTCCTTTTTGAAGCCTCTCAACGATCTCTCTTTTTGTTATAGCAAAATCCTTTGTAAATGAAATTGTTGCCATCTTTGATCACCTCTTTCTCTTGCCTTCACTTTTATTATACTACCAGACAAATAAAATATCAAACACATTCAGATTTAAAATTTACATTGTTTATTTCCCAATACCATTTTTCTTGAACCTTTGCGAACAAGCAGAATTTCTTGTCATGCGCTTTTTTAATTTCCATCTTTTTCCACTCAATACCAAATCTTATTAAATATCATTTTTGTGCACTCAAGGGTTACCCAAAATCAACAAATTTATAAAGTACCCCAAACCCTCTATTCATAAGCCTTTCACCCTCTCAATCCTCACGACGGCCTCACAATGAAAAGTCCACAGAAACATGTCCACTGGCTTGATTCCCTTAACATAAAACCATTTTCAAAGAGGTAATTCAAATGATACTATTTTTATCCAGATGCATCTATGGAAAACGGGGTTTTTGAAATTGCTCTCAAAAACCCCGCAAACCTGCATGGTTACTAGTCAAAATGGACTTGCATCTATATTGACTTAACATTTTGGTGGAGGCGAGGGGAATCGAACCCCTGTCCGAAAACATATCCACACAAGCTTCTCCGAGTGCAGTCAGTGTTTTGACATTCCCTCCACCTGACGCCCACTGACAGGCTTCAGGCTTTAGTAGCTTCATTTGTCATGCCAGGCTCAAAGCTTTGCCAGGTCACGTTCACCGCTGGTCGACGCCCAATCCCGGGCCGCGGTAGTCCCGGGTTGAACGGCTGCCTTTAATTAGGCAGCAAATGCTAAATTATCTTCAGCGTTTATATTTAAAATTCCAAGTTTTAAAGTGGCCCTGGTCCACTACTCGCTACTCGTGCTTCAACATCCCCGTCGAAACCAGTACGCCCCCATATATAAGTGGGGAGTGAATAGTGAAGAGTGGGAAGAAAAACATCCCTCAAAATACAACTATTCGTTCCACATCTATCAATAATTATACACTATCATATATAAGATAATGACAAGTTTAAGTGTACACTGGCAAACACTCCCCACTGTCCACTACTTATATCTTATTTCTTTCTTTTAATGCCCTGTCCATATCCCGTTTTGCATCTCTTTCTGCAATATCAGCTCTTCTGTCGTAGTTCTTTTTACCTTTTGCAAGTGCAAGCTCAACTTTAACTAATGAGCCTTTGAGATAAACCTGCAGCGGTATAAGTGAGTATCCTTGCTGCTGTGTTGCACCTATCAGTTTGTTTATCTGGTAACGGTGTAAAAGTAATTTTCTATTCCTCAAAGGGTCTTTATTGAATATATTCCCCTTTTCATAAGGGCTGATGTGCATACCCTTTAAGATTACTTCTCCATGGTCCACAGAGGCATAGCTGTCTTTCAGGTTGACTTTGCCCTGACGTATGGATTTAACCTCAGTACCTGAAAGCTCAATACCTGCTTCATAGCATTCTTCTATAAAATAATCATGTCTTGCTTTTTTATTTTGCGCTATTACTTTTACACTATCTTTACTCATGTTTTGCACCCACTTGCAACTGGATAAAATAGCCCTACTTGTACCGACAAATAGGGCATATACAGCTTATTCTAACGTCTCAACAATTTATTATATCACTGTTAATTTAATTGTCAAGTATAAATAAATTCCTTGTATACTATTTTTTTCTTCTTTTTTTGGTTTTTTCTTTCTCGGGTCTTTGACAGTTGCAACTTTTCAAACAGTGCTCAAAGCCTTGAAAATAGCACATTTTTGTGTCAAATTTGATTTTCTAAAAGTGCGTATTTTCTAGTGATTTTATTATTTTAATCTTAATTTTCAAATCATATCTGCCGATTTGTTAAATGACAGCAAATGCAGCATTAGCAAGAATTTTAAAAAACTACGCAAATTTTTTATTTAATCAAAAGCCTGAAACCCTTTAATATCAAGCCTTATCAGGCTTTTTGTATTCGTCAAGTGTCAAATATGGGATTATATCACTGTTAATTTAATTGTCAAGTATAAATAAATTCCTTGTATACTATTTTTTTCTTCTTTTTTTGGTTTTTTCTTTCTCTTTTGTCTTCTCTCTTTTCTTAGGTCTTGTGGATACTTTTGCTTTTTTATTTGCTAATCCAGTCTCAGGTATAGTATAAAATTTATCATCTTCCAATTGCCCGTCGTTTTCAATTTCTTCAACTAGGACAAAATCAATCTGCCTAGTTGCTAAATCAGCTTTAACCAATTTTACTTTTACTTCATCACCAATCTTATAGATTTTCTTTTTATTTTCTCCAATCAAGCTGTAATGCTTATCATCATATATATAATAGTCATCCTCCATGCTGCTTACCCGGACAAGACCTTCTATAGTATTCTCCAGTTCAACAAACATTCCGAAGGAAGTTACACTGGAGATAACTCCTTCAAATACTTCTCCTACCTTATCCTGCATATATTCCGCTTTTTTCAAATCTTCCGTTTCCCGTTCCGCTTCCTGCGCAGCAATTTCCTGATCGGATGATTGTTTTGCTGCTTGCTGTACAAAAGTTTTTAAGTATTCTTCCCTTGCAGGTGTGATACCTCTGCTGAGATTTTCCTTGATAATCCTATGGATTACAAGGTCAGGGTATCTCCTGATAGGTGAAGTAAAGTGGCAATAATACTTGGCGGCCAGCCCAAAGTGGCCTAAATTTTCATGAGAATACTTGGCTTTCATTAATGAACGAAGCATTACCGTACTGATAATTCTTTCTTCTTTTTTTCCCTTAATTTTATTCAACAGTTGCTGCAGTGATTTAGGATGTATCTTCGCAATACCTTTCAAATGGTATCCCAGATTGTATATTAATTTATTAAAATTTTCAATTTTCTCCGGGTCCGGTTCTTCATGAATCCTATATACAAAAGGAGTATTTGCCCAAAACATATGTTCTGCTACCGTTTCATTACAAATAAGCATGAATTCCTCTATAATTTTGTTGGATATGGTTATTTCATATTTTTTTACTTCAACAGGCTTTCCTTTTTCATCTAAGATAATTTTTGCTTCCGGAAAATCAAAATCTATACTTCCCCTGTCAATTCTCTTTTGTCTTAAAATCAGCGCCAGCTCTTTCATTAGTTTAAAATCATCAATTAAATCTTTATACCTTTCTATCAGCTCCGGATCTTCCTCTTCCAGAATCCTGGTAACATTCGTATATGTCATCCGTTCTCTGGTTTTGATTACACTGTCAAAAATCTCATAATCAACTACTTTTCCTGTTTTATCAATTTCCATAAAAACTGAAAGGGTTAACCTATCGACCTGGGGGTTTAGACTGCATATTCCGTTGGATAACTTTTTGGGAAGCATGGGAATTACCCTGTCTACAAGATATACACTGGTAGCTCTCTTAAATGCTTCTTTATCCAGTGGACTGTTTTCGGTCACATAATGGCTTACATCAGCGATATGTACGCCTAGCCTATAATTTCCATTTTCCAATCTTTCCACTGAAACAGCATCGTCTAAATCTTTTGCATCTTCGCCATCGATGGTCACGATCTTTAGATGTCTCAAATCATGACGTTTTTGTATTTCATTTTCAGGTACAGTATCAGATATTCTTTCAGCTTGTTTTATTACATCCTCTGGAAACTCTTCACTCAAATTAAATTGTTTAATGATTGAAACAATATCGGTGCCCGGATCATCCTTGTGTCCCAATACTTCAACAACTTTTCCTTCTGGATTCCTTCTGGCCTCCGGCCATCTTGTGATTTTTACAACAACTTTCTGCCCTGTTTTTGCACCATTAAACTCATCCTTTGGTACAAAAACATCCTGGGATATTTTTCTGTCGTCAGGCACAACAAATCCAAAATATTTGCTGCTCTCAAAGGTACCTACAATTGTCTCATTAGCTCTTTTTAAAATACGGATTATTTCTCCTTCGGCTCTTTTCCCTTCAATAATTGCACGGGTAAACCTGGCGATTACCCTGTCATTGTGCATTGCTCCGTTAGCGTTTTCCAATGGAATAAATACATCTGCAATGGTTTCATCATCAGGAACAACAAAGCCAAACCCTCTCTCATTGCCCTGAAACCGACCAGTAACAAGTCCCATTCTTTCAGGAATTCCATACCGGTTTTTCTTAGTCTTAATAATTCTTCCATCTGCCTCTAATTCATCTATGATGCTTAAAAAATGACCTATTTCCTCCCTTGGTACATCTAAAACAGTAATTAATTCTTCAATTAAAAGAGGTTTGTACGCATCCTCCCGCATAAATGCCAGTATTTTTTCTTTTTGTGTCATATTCACCACGTCCTGTTTTTAATATCATTTATTATAATACTGTCCAAATTTGCTTAATCTTACTCCAAATCTTTTTTGTTTTTTAATGCATATTAGGATCTATTTTATTGTAAAAGGCCAAAGACGCATTGTTCCATCCGCAGAGTTTCGAGGTAAAAAACTTCCCAAAAACAACAAAAACATCCTGTGACAGGATGTTTTTAAATATTTTTATCTTAAGAGCGCCAATAAAAGTGAGGTAACAATAAATACAACGGCAGCAACGGATGTCCACTTGCTTAATATTGCATCAATTGTTCTTCCTTTGTTTTTACCAAAAAAAGTTTCTGCACCACCTGCAATAGAGCCAGACAAACCAGCACTTTTTCCTGACTGTAAAAGAACAATCGCAATTAAGGAAATAGCAACAATTATATGTATAATTGTTATAAATATAGTCATTTTTACACCTCCCAAATTGTTAACACAATTATTTTAACACATTCAAATAGCCAGTACAACAATTTTTTGAAATTTAGGGTGCATTTAATTTAGTTGAAGAATATTGTTATAACAGGCTCTAAGCCTTTTTGCAACGCTCTTTCCATAATATTCATCAACTAAAAAATATACACGCTGAAATTTAAGCGTTAAATAAAAAGTGGGAAGGTGAAAAGTTAAATATTTTAACTCTTCACTCCCCACTCCAAACTGCTAATTATTATTTGTTTTTAAGATTGAACCAGGCTTTTAATCCCAGGTATTGGGCAGTTTCTCCCAGTTCCTCTTCAATTCTTAATAACTGGTTGTATTTTGCAACACGGTCAGTTCTTGAAGGTGCTCCGGTCTTAATCTGTCCTGCATTTACAGCAACCGCAATATCAGCAATTGTTGTATCTTCAGTTTCTCCGGACCGGTGAGACACAACTGCAGTATAGCCTGCTCTGTTAGCCATTTGGATAGCGTCCAGGGTTTCAGTTAAGGAACCGATCTGGTTAACCTTGATAAGAATGGAGTTTGCTACACCAAGATTGATACCTTTTTCCAATCTTTCAGTATTGGTTACAAATAAATCGTCTCCAACCAATTGAACTCTGTCACCAATTTTTTCAGTTAAAAGTTTCCAACCTTCCCAGTCATCCTCAGCAACACCGTCTTCAAGGGAAATGATTGGATATCTGTCAGCCAGGTCAGCCCAGTATTGTACCATTTCTTCTTTGGTCTTAACAGCTCCGGATTTTGGAAGATGATATTTTCCATCTTCTTTATACCATTCAGAGGAAGCTGCATCGATAGCAATTCTGAAGTCATCGCCAGGTTTGTATCCGGCTCTTTCGATAGCTTTCATGATTACATCCAAAGCTTCTTCGTCCTTGCTGAGGTTAGGAGCAAATCCACCTTCATCGCCTACAGCAGTAGTGTTACCCATTTCAGATAATACTTTCTTAAGGTTGTGGAATACTTCTGCACACATCTGTAATGCTTTTTTGAAGCTGTCAGCTCCTACAGGCATAATCATGAATTCTTGAATATCGACGTTATTATTTGCATGAGCTCCGCCGTTTAATATGTTCATCATTGGTACGGGAAGTACTTTTGCATTAGTTCCTCCTATGTACTGGTAGAGGCTCATTCCAAGTGCTTCAGCAGCAGCTTTTGCACAAGCCAGAGATACACCTAATATTGCATTAGCACCTAATCTTCCCTTGTTAGGAGTACCATCCAATGCAATCATAGTCTTATCAATAGCAACTTGATCCAATACATTCATACCGATGATTGCTTCTGCAATTTCATTGTTTACATTCTCAACAGCTTTGGTTACACCTTTTCCAAGGTATCTATTCTTGTCACCGTCTCTTAATTCGACAGCTTCAAAAATACCAGTAGATGCGCCGGAAGGAACAGCAGCTCTTCCTACATACCCTCCTTCTACCACTACTTCAACCTCAACCGTAGGATTTCCTCTGGAATCCATAATTTCTCTCGCAAAAACGTCTTGAATTTCAATATACTGCTTCATCAAAATTTCTCCTTTCGTGATATTGTTTATATTACAAGTGGGGAATGCGAAGTGAGGAGTGGAGAGTATAAAAGCCCACTGCCTGACGTCCATCATCCCTCACTAGCTAGCTCTAGTATATAATTATTTAAGCAAGCTTTCACCTGTCATTTCCTTTGGCTTTTCCAGCCCCATGATATCCAGCATGGTAGGAGCGATATCAGCCAATCTTCCTTTTTTAAGTTTTGCGTCTTTTCCAATCAAGATAAGAGGCACTACGTTAGTTGTATGGGCTGTGTGGGGGCCTCCTGTCACATAGTCAATCATCTGGTCTGAGTTGCCGTGGTCGGCAGTAATAAGTATTATTCCATCCTGGGCTTGTACAGCTTCTACCACTCTTCCTATGCATTCATCTACTGCCTCAACAGCTTTTACAGCAGCTTCAAAAACTCCGGTATGTCCTACCATATCACAGTTTGCATAATTTAATATGATAACATCATATTCTTTAGAATTTATTCTCTTTACTACCTCTTCAGTCACTTCATAAGCACTCATTTCAGGCTTCATGTCATAAGTTGCCACCTTGGGGGATGGAATTAATACCCTGTCTTCTCCCTCATAGACTGCTTCTACACCACCGTTGAAAAAGAAGGTTACATGGGCATATTTCTCTGTCTCTGCAATTCTGAGCTGCCTGTAGCCAAGTTTGCTGATATATTCCCCAAAAGTATTGGTAAGTTCCTGGGGTTTAAAAGCCACTGATACATTAGGCATTTCGGCATCGTATTGTGTCATGCACACATAATGTACAGGGAAGTAACCCTTTTTTCTTTCAAAGCCCTTGAACTCAGGGTCTACAAATGTACGGGTAATTTCTCTGGCCCTGTCCGGGCGGAAATTAAAGAAAATGATAGAGTCATTCTCCTCTATAGTCGCTGTTGGTTTTCCACCCTTTGTAATCACTGTAGGAATTACAAATTCATCAGTAACATCATCATTATAGGACCTCTCTACCGCCGTAACAGCCGATTCACAGACAGGGCCTGCGCCCAATACCATTGCTTCATAGGCCTTTTGGACGCGTTCCCATCTATTATCACGGTCCATTGAATAATATCTTCCCATTACAGTAGCTATTTGCCCAATCCCTATTGCCCTCATTCTTTCTATCAGTTGTTGTACAAACTCTCTTCCTGAGGTAGGTGGAACATCTCTTCCGTCAAGGAAGCAATGAACATACACATCTTCCAATCCTTCTCTTTTAGCTAATTCTAATAAAGCATACAGGTGTGTATTATGGCTATGCACACCGCCATCGGAAAGCAAACCAAACAAGTGAAGTTTGGAACCATGTTTTTTGCAATTATCGATTGCTTTTAATAAAATTTCATTATGGTAAAATTCGTCTTCTTTAATAGATTTGGTAATTCTGGTTAATTCCTGGTAAACAATTCTTCCAGCACCAATATTTGTATGTCCTACTTCTGAATTTCCCATTTGTCCTTCAGGCAGTCCTACATCCAACCCGCTGCAATGAATAATAGTGTTTGGATATTCCTTCATAAACCTATCCATATTAGGAGTATTTGCTGCCATTATAGCATTACCTTTTTCTAACTCATTTAGCCCATATCCATCCAGGACAACAAGCATAACCAGTTTATTTTTCATAAAATTCTCCTCACAATATAGTTCACGGTTCATAGTTTACGTTTCATAGTTCACGGATAAAATGCTGTGAACTGTTAACTGTGAACCGTGAACGTTAATATTAGTCATTATATCTAACAATCTTACTAAACTCTTCAGCCTTCAGGCTTGCTCCACCTACTAAACCGCCATCAATGTCAGGCATGTTCATCAATTCATTTGCATTTGCAGCATTTACACTGCCGCCGTATTGTATTCTGGTGTAGGTTGAAACTTCCTCACCAAACAACTCTTTAATAGTTTCTCTTATTACTGCATTTACTTCATTAGCCTGTTCTGCAGTAGCAGTCTTTCCTGTCCCAATTGCCCAGATAGGTTCATAAGCAATAACTACTTGTTTTGCCTGCTCAGGTGTTAATCCTCTTAATGCTATCTTTGTCTGCATTCTAACAAGGTCATTGGTAATACCCTGTTCTCTCTGCTCAAGAGACTCCCCAACACAAACAATTGGTATTAATCCGTGCTTGAATGCAGTCAATACTTTTTTGTTTACAATTTCGTCAGTTTCAGCAAAATACTGCCTTCTTTCAGAGTGACCTATAATCACATACTTTACACCTAAATCAACAAGCATATTAGGCGCAACTTCTCCTGTATAGGCACCTTTCTCTTCAAAATACATATTCTGCGCACCAACTGCAATGTTTGAGCCCTCTACTGCTGCTTTCACTGCCGGGATACAAACAAACGGCGGGCATACAACTACTTCCGCATCAACATTTGCCACAAGGGGTTTTAATTCTTCTACTAAAGCAACTGCTTCGGTAGGAGTCTTATTCATCTTCCAGTTTCCGGCTATGATTTTTTTTCTTGGATTTTTATCATCCAATACAGCTATTCCTGGCAATACTTTTCCTTCTAAAAATTCAAGGGAAGCACCACCGCCGGTTGAAATATGGGTCATCTTATCTGCATATCCCAGTTGTTCAACTGCTGCAGCTGAATCACCACCGCCGATAATGGTAATAGCATTAGCTTTTGCAACACATTCAGCTATCTCTTTTGTCCCTTCTGCAAATCTGGGGAACTCAAATACCCCCATAGGCCCATTCCATATAATTGTTTTTGCTTTCTTTATTACATTAGCAAATTTTTCTACAGTAATATGGCCGATATCAACACCCATCCAGCCATCGGGCATAGCATCAGAAGGTACATACATAGAATTTGCATCAGGCTTGAATTCATCTGCTACAATACTACCTACAGGCAGCAACAAATCAACACCTTTTTCTTCCGCTTTTTGCATAAGCTTTCTGGCAAGGTCGAGTTTATCTTCTTCACAAATTGAATTACCAATCTTATAACCTTTTGCCTTTAAGAAAGTATATGCCATTCCTCCGCCTATGAGCAATGCATCTACCTTATCCAGAAGATTTTCTATAACTCCTATTTTATCAGAAACCTTGGCTCCACCCAAAATAGCTATAAAAGGTCTTTCCGGGTTAGATAAAGCTTTACCCATTACTTCTATTTCTTTTTGAATCAAATATCCGGCAACCGCTGGAAGATAGTCTGCAACCCCAGCCGTTGAAGCGTGAGCTCTGTGGGCAGTTCCAAAAGCGTCATTTACAAAGATATCCGCCAGGCTGGCAAGAGCTTTTGCAAATTCCGGATCGTTCTTTTCCTCTTCCTTATGATACCTTACGTTTTCCAGTAAAACAACGTCTCCGTCTTTCATTGCAGCAACAGCAGCTTTTGCACTTTCTCCAATTACATCTTCTGCCATTACTACTTCTTTTCCTAATAATTCGCTCAACCTTTTTGCAACGGGTTTTAGACTGTATTTTGGATTAAATTCTCCCTTTGGTCTTCCCAGGTGTGAACAAAGTATAACCTTTGCACCCTGATTCATAAGATACTTGATAGTTGGCAAAGCACCTACAATTCGGTTTTCATCAGTGATATTTTTGTTTTCATCCAATGGTACGTTAAAATCACATCTTACCAGCACTCTTTTTCCAGACACTTGAATGTCTTCTATGGTCTTCTTGTTCATCATTTTTTGTCACCTCTTATAAAGATTATGTAACTATAAATTTTAAAAAAGCCCGGTCCTATAATGCATTTACTACACATTACAAAACCGGACCTCCAATTCTTAATTCTTAATTGTTAATTGTCAATTCTCAATTCAAAAACTATCCACTGTCCACTATTTTCGCACTAATGTCCACGGATGCAATTAATATTGCGGCTCTCTCCGAGCTATCTTTATATTAAATCCCTTTGCTGGCAATATAGTTAACAAGGTCAACGATTCTATTGGAATAACCCCATTCGTTATCATACCAGGATACAATTTTAACCATATTGTCACCCATTACCATGGTAGATAAACCGTCAATAATTGACGATCTTGGATCACCTTTATAATCGATAGATACCAAAGGCTCATCAGAGTATCCAAGGATACCTTTCATCGGCCCTTCAGCAGCTGCTTTTAAAGCAGCATTAACAGATTCTTTAGTAACAGGTTTTTCAGTTTCTATAACCATATCCACGATAGATACAGTTGGAGTAGGCACTCTTAGTGCAAAACCATTGAATTTGCCTTTAAGCTGAGGCAATACTAAAGCAACAGCTTTTGCTGCACCAGTTGTGGTAGGAATCATAGAAAGTGCTGCAGCTCTAGCTCTTCTTAAGTCAGAGTGAGGAAGGTCAAGAATTCTCTGGTCATTTGTATATGAATGAACAGTTGTCATTAACCCTTTTACGATACCGAATTCAGCATCAATAACCTTTGCAAAAGGAGCCAAACAGTTTGTTGTACAGGATGCATTGGAAATAATATGATGCTGTGCAGGGTCATACTGGTCTTCATTGACACCCATAACAATTGTAATGTCTTCGTTGGTAGCAGGTGCAGAAATAACAACCTTTTTAGCACCAGCTTTCAAATGCTTTTCAGCTGCTTCCCTCTTGGTAAATAAGCCTGTAGATTCAATTACAATCTGTACACCAAGATCTGCCCAAGGAAGGTTTGCAGGATCTCTTTCTGCAACAATCTTTATTTCCTTGCCATTAACAATGATAGCACCTTCTTTAACTTCAACAGTGCCATCAAATTTACCAAAACAGGAATCATATTTTAAAAGGTGTGCAAGCGTTTTTGAATCTGTTAAGTCGTTGATGGCTACAACATCAATCTGATCAGCAAATTTTTCCATAATTACTTTGAAAGCATTTCTCCCAATTCTTCCAAAGCCGTTAATACCTACCTTTATTGCCATAGCAAATCATCCTCCTAGTATGTAGTAGTGTTGTATTGATATATATTTAAGCTACAACGTAGCCTACAACCTATTAGTAAGACTTTCCTATATTGCCGAATACATTTTATATTATTTCAATCAAGTTTTCAAGTGATAAAAGAAAATTTATTAAATTTTTAACAATTTCCTGCTAATCATAATACAGTCCCTTTTAAACATCTCCAAATTTCTTATAAATTATACTGTTTTTTTATAATTAACCAACTTTAAAACTAAATATTTTGACTTTAAAGTTGGTTAATTTCATCGATAACTACATTAATTTATTTTTAACTTTAATATCGGTTATCGATATAAATAATCACCAAATAGTAAATACAGATATTTTGATTCAGCTTTGTGCTTAATTTTAGTGAATATGCTTAAAAAAAATGAGACTAAGAAAAAGTATTCTACAAAAACTTAATCTCAATCTCAATTTTAGTCTCTTATAAAAAATGCCCCAATAACTCCCGGTCCGGAATGGGCACCAATTACGCTGCCTACTTCTGAAATTACAAAGCCCTTGGGGTGAAATTCATTCTCAATTGCTTCTTTTAATTCTTCAAGCCTGTCCGGTATAGCACCGTGAGCAAGACCAACAACCTGATTAGACATATTATAGCCTTTACTTTTTATAAGTTCAACCATTTTAGGGATAATGTTCTTGCTGCCACGTATCTTATCCACCGGAACTACCAGCCCATCTTTAATTCCCAATACCGGCTTTATATTCAATATATTTCCTATTACAGCAGCAGCCAGATTGATTCTTCCACCTTTTTTTAAATATTCCAACGTATCTACAATAAAGTAGGTATCTATTCTTTCTAATAAGTAATTGACCCGCCCGATAATCTCCTGTTTAGATTTTCCTTCTTTCGCCATTTTAGCAGCTTCTACCACTACCATACCGTAACCGTAAGATAGCAGCATAGAGTCGATGACTTCTATATCTGCATCTTCTATGCTATTCTTTGCAATTACTGCCGATTGATAAGTACCACTTGCTTTTGAGGAAAGGGTTACACAGATAATTGAATCATTTTCTTGCAACTCTTTTCTAAAAACTTCTTCAAAAGCTGCCGGACTAATCTGTGAAGTAGTAGGCATTACATCGGAATTTTTCAGTTTTTCAAAAAACTCGGTGGAAGTAAGATCGTACCAATCTTTATAAGACTCTTCACCAAAATGAACTGTTAACGGTACAACTGTAATATTCAGTTCCTCTGCTAGATTCTTTGGGATGTCTGCAGTACTATCTGTAATAATTTTAATTTTTGCCATTGATTTTCCCTCCCCGGTTCTTTTTTACCATTCAAATTTTGTCAAATTCCCTTGTCCCTTAAGTGACTCAAATCCCTTTTGCCGTAAAGCTTCATATACTATAATGGCTACCGAATTAGAAAGATTGAGTGACCTGGCTCCTTCAATCATAGGAATTCGTATACACCTGTCCTTGTTATCTTTCAAAAGTTCTTCAGGAAGCCCGGCAGTTTCTTTACCAAATACCAGGAAACAATTATCAGGGTATGTAATATCGCTATAAATATTTACTGCTTTTGTTGTGGCATAAAAAAAGTTTCCGCCTTTATTTACCTTAAAGAAATGTTCAATATTATCATAATATTGTATGTCCAGTAAATGCCAGTAGTCCAAACCGGCTCGTTTTAAATGCCTATCATCCACCGAAAATCCAAGAGGTTTGACAAGATGCAGACGCGCACCCACTGCAGCACATGTTCTTGCAATGTTTCCGGTATTTTGGGGAATTTCGGGTTCTACAAGAACAACATTTAGATTCATTTTAGTCCCATCCTTTTATTCCGCTACTGCAATATCCAGCTCTATGGTTCCGCCGTTAGAAATGTTTAACGGCACACATACCGTCTTCATTTTATTAGTGGATATCTGCATGTTATCTCCCATCAGTAAAGAAGGCGGAGTAATATCAATAGCTATTCCCCGGTTATATAATATTGTTGCTGTATTTCCAAGTATCATATTAGCCGCTTCGGTAACAGCACTTCTGGATATTTCATCAAGTTCAGTTACCGGCATGCCCATCATCATAGCAGATGCAATTTTACAGGCGACTTCTTTATTCATACTAAAAATTACCTGCCCTCTCAGCTTCCCGGTCAATCCAATAATAATAGCTAAAGTATCGCTCGGATAAGGAGAATTCTTCAGGTACACCTTTCCAAGGGTTACTTCCATATTCGCAATTGATTTTAATACCGATTGACTTGCCTCAATAAACGGGTTAATATATTCAACATTCATTTTACCCCCACCCCTCTGTAAATATTGTATAATTCCGCCAATATTGCTTATAATTAACCAACTTTAATTTATTTTTTTAATTTTAATATTTGTTGTCGATATATGCCAACTAAACATATAATTATTATTCTATATGTTTTATTAAAAATCCTCTTTTTATGTAGATTATTTTAAAAATTTCTGAACCCACCTTGGCCTTTTTATTTCTATGGCCTTTTTAGGACATAACTCCTGGCAGCAGAAACATTTTATGCATTTATTCAAATCTACATAGGGCTTTTTTCCCCGCATGCTTATTGCCTTTGGAGGACAATTCATTTCGCAATCCCTGCACCCGATACATGTTTCATGTATAAATACCGGTTTTGGACTGACCCATCCATTAATCTTTTTTTGCATAAAGGGCGGTAAACCGTCCAAAAAACTTACCGCTCTTCCCACCGGTAATTTATAATCTTTTATCAGAAATGTGCTTATGTCATCACCTAAGATATTAATTTTAGATATGTCAGAAGGACAAAGTCCTCTTTCAATACTATTTACAATTGTATATACTTCTGACGGACTTATTCCAATAATGGTCGTGGCAACCAAATCTACTAAATAAGGGCTTGTACTAGCTATAACCGCTCCTATTTTCCTAGGATCTCCTCCTGATGGCCCACTCCCCTCCATTCCAACGATAGCATCCATTATGGATAAAGAAGGACTTATTAATTGACATAAATCCACCAACATATTGCAAAAATCCTTTTTATCCTGCATCCTGAAATGGTATTCTGCCTTATATGTGCCGGGGATCACCCCAAAAAGATTTTTAACAGCACCTGTAAACAAAGTCATGCCATGCGTCTTACATTTTGGGACAGTAATTACCAAATCCGCCTCCAGCGCCGGACTGATCACCATGAATGACTTGGTAATTTTACCTCCAGTGAAAGAAACCTCTTGATGGGTAAGGTCATAATTTAATATTGCGCCGGTTTTTTTGGCTACTTCTTCAATACCGCAAACTGAGTAAACACCTTTGAGCGCTTTCTCAGTATATAAACCTCCCGGACTATCCGCTATGGTAACAACGCCTCCCGCTTCCTGGACAGCCCGCGTAAGAGCTTCTACAAAAACAGGATGAGTGGTTGTAGCTTCTTCGGGCTTTTTTTTCATTAATAAGTTAATTTTAAGTAATACTTTCATGCCCGGTTTTACAAACTTTTGTATTCCGCCAAGATTGATAAAAGTCTGGTCTATAACAGTTTTAACTTTTTTATAGTCATATTCATCGCAACGCAAAAGTGAAACATTATTCATATTTCTCTCCCTCAAATAAAGTATTTTTTAGAAATTTATTATTATATTAACTAACTGCCACGCCGGGCACACCCGGCACAAATAATGATGTGGCCTTTTTTTGTCTGAAAACCGGTAGTTTCAGGCAAGACTACGTTTCATATTATTAAAGAAAAAGCACCAGTTATATAACCGGTACCTACATACTATTTTGCTCTAATTTTACGAGCATTATCAATTTTGACAGTATTGTCTCTTTCCCTTGGCGGATTATCAAATGTATTGATAAAGTCTCTTAGTTCGGTCTCTTTCCTAACCAAATCAATCTGAAGCTGTTGAATGGTTTCTTTTAATTCTTCATTTTCTTTTTTATATTTTTCAAGTTCTGAGGTGGCTTCATCCAGCTCTTGTATATATTGTTGCACCTGGTTTCTGAGGTTATCTAAAGCCTCAAGGGTTTTAAAATAATCATCTGCCACATTAATTGCCGTAAGGACCGCTGCCATGGAAGTACTTAATCTGTTATTTAAATTAGTTATTTCATTCATCTTTTTATCTATGTATAGTGCTACTTTTTGAATATATTCTTCTGATTCTACACCTATTACCGTATAATCCTTGCCATTAATTTTAACTTCGACTTTGGTTTTTGATGCCATAAATTGACTCTCCTTATTGTTCCCTGTTATCTTATATTAATAGAAGATCATCCGAATTTACCAAACTATATTTTCCGTAATCTGCTTTATCCGCTTGTAAGTAATCAAAACCTATTGTATTAATTTTTATTATACTATATAATGTAAAAAAATAATAGACTTTTTTACTGTTCATTAAATTCAAATGGGGAAATATTTCATTTTGCAACTATAGTCCTAAATCCTTATAGTGCTAAATACCTATATTAGATAATCTTGTCGTATTATAAAATATAAAGTAGTATTTTGGTTGATATTATTAAGAAATTATACTTTACAAAAAAGCGCAATTTCCTATACTATATACTAGGAAGTTTAATAAAACAATTTCTATTAAATGGTTAG
The DNA here is from genome assembly GCF_002252565.1 of Petroclostridium xylanilyticum. Taxonomy (NCBI): domain Bacteria; kingdom Bacillati; phylum Bacillota; class Clostridia; order Eubacteriales; family Oscillospiraceae; genus Petroclostridium; species Petroclostridium xylanilyticum. The sequence continues at coordinate 71,776 of NZ_NPML01000002.1, read as the reverse complement.
GAGAGAGTATGATAGATATTTACATTAGTATAGCCAGTCTCTTAATACTAGCTGGGACAGTTACTCTAATCTTATTTTTTAAAGAAAGTGCCCATATTTCATCATTTGCTACAATTACATCAGGTATAATTTCTCTTATAATAAGTTTAATCTTTCCATTTCTTTTGAAAAATTTCGATTTTACTATGATTGCCTTATTATTGTCAGTAGTTCTAATGTTAACCTCTATTCTTGTCCTTTTTATTGAAAATAATTTAAGCAATGTAATATTTTCTAAAAGAACACAAAAAAGGGACTGCTATAGGTATGATAAAACAGAATGTGTTTTAGGAAAAGGTTTAAAAAATATATCAAATATATCAAATTTATCAACCATTGATAAGTACGATAATACAAAAAATATTAGCATCCATGGTGTAGATTCGCAGGAAAATACGTATAATTTTGACCGGGGCAGTGTTAGTACCAGCACCTCCAAAAATGATGTTTTATTAGAAGTTGGACAACCAGATACAACTCCATATTATCAATATGGACAGCCGCCTAGTCTTAAACAAGAGGATAAAAACACTAATTTGTCAACAGGTCTGGATATGGAACTTATAAATATCATCAACAATAGCATAGAAACCCTTGGCAACAAAGAAATAGATTCATTAAAGGAAAGTTTGGAAAACGGTGAGCTGATGGATGAAGAGGAATTGAGGCAACAGTGCGAAGAAGCCCTTGCACAATTAGGTAAAGACTGGTTGAAACAGGCACTGGTTGAAGAAATTTAGAAGCAAAGGGACGGCAGACTGTGCAAAAACGGAATGCCAAGGGGACGAATGCCAAGGGGACGGGGTTATCGACAACCTGGGTGTTGTCAACAACCCCGTCCCCTTGACACTGTCCCGTCCCCTTGACACTGTCCGTCCCCTTGACACGCCCCTTGACACCCTTTACTTTAAGCTATCAAAATAATCCTTATTCTCTGCTATTACTTCAATAAAGGCCTTAACAATATCGGGATCAAACTGGGTTAAACTGCATCTTTTTAGTTCTTCTATTGCCTCATTGTAGCTTTTTCTTATTTTATACGGCCGGTTTGAAGTCATTGCGTCAAAACTATCAGCTACGCTTAATATTCTGACAAGGTATGGTATGTTTTTCCCGTTTAACTGTTCCGGGTAGCCCCGCCCATCATACCGTTCATGGTGATACATGATTAGCGGAATGACATCCTTAAGAGAAGCGACGGGCTTTATTATTTCTACACCGTTTACCGGATGTTGCTTTAGAATATTCCATTCTTCATTGGTTAACGGCATTTTTTTATTCAGGATTTCTTTTGGTACTTCTATTTTTCCTATATCATGCAGATAAGCTCCATACTTTAAGGTTTTTTTTTCTTCCTCAGTAAGGCCCAGCTTATTTGCCACCAAATCACAAAATATGACAACCCTTTCCACATGCCCATAAGTATACCGGTCCTTTGCATTTATAACACTGATTAACGTTTTTATTGAACTTACCAGGTCAATATGTTCTTTCTCTATATCCATTTTCAATTCTTCCAAAATTGAAAAATAAGTTTCAACCCTGTTCTTATTAAAGAACTTTGCTCTATAAAGAGCATCATCAGCACTATTGATTAATTCAGTTTTAGATTTTGCCTTATCAGGGAAACAAGAAACTCCCACTGATACCGTAATTCTACCGTTGGGTTGGTTTTCTTCACCCTCAAAACTGTCCTGCTCCACTGCACCTCTAATCCTTTCTGCAACTGCCAGTGCCTGCTGCTCCGAAGTATCAGGCAGGATTACAGCAAATTCTTCTCCTCCATAGCGTGCTACAATATCCTGTGACCGTACATTCTCTTTTAATATTGCAGCAGTTTGGCTCAAGACCCTATCTCCCGCCTGATGTCCATAAAGGTCGTTATAATTTTTAAAATAATCAATATCTATAAATAATAGGGCAACCGGATAATTTTGTCTTTGCGCCGTTTCAATATGCTGAGTCAATGAATCCTGGAAAAATCTATGGTTGTACACCTGTGTTAATTCATCTATATTCGCCAAATTAGCCAATTGTTCCCTGTATTCTTTTTCTATTTTTACGTAATACCCTAGAAGCCATGCTGTCAGTACAAAGACACCTACTAATATCAAATCTGTTTCAAAGTGTTGGTTTACTGTATTGTAGGGCATGGCAATCAAATCGATAATTAAAATAATTCCAGAAGATATTGAAGCTACAATAATCCCATAAGCCATTCCAAATTGAATTGTTGAAGTAATAATTATAAATAAAAATAAAAATTTATATTGACTTATATGTGCACCGGATAAAAAAATTAAAATTGAAAATATCAAAATGAAGCCTATAATTTCAACAATGCTTGCACTATACGTATTTTTTTGAATTCCCTTTTTAGAGGAAAATACCCAACTTGCATTAATTAAGACAATAATAACAAGACTCACATTTAAAGTAATAATATTATATCCACTGTTATCTGTTTTAATCATGCCAAGCGCTGTCGCGTTATATTTACTAAAGATTATAATAGCACAAAAAAACAGTGAAAGTAATTTAACAATTGATGCGATTTCATAAATTTTCTTTCTTCGTCTATCTTCAAATTTATACATTTTCCACACCTATATCAAACTTTCTTATATAGATAGCAATAAGAGGCCAAGAGTGGCCTCTTATTGCTATTCTCCACGTAAACATTTTGGCTCTTCAGGTTGATAATACCCCACAAGGCATGCTGACGCTGATGCCATAAAAGCAAAAAAAGTCAGCACAGAAGCCCCTAAAGCAGCCATCATCATTAATAACCTTTTTTTCATATTCTTTTACCTCCTATTAAAATAGTTATTTTTCTCAGGAAATCATCTAATGTAGCCACTAAGAAGTTTCCTGGAGATGTCAGCATAAAGGCCTGCCACATAAGACCTGTACATATAGAAAGAATAATATTAAGTAGATTTACACTGTCAACTTTGTAGTAGAATATAAATAAAACTATTGTAATTCCCAACAAAATATGAGCAACTCTTATGGCTCCTTTTCTTAACCGTCTTCTCGTTTCTTCCTTCTTTATAGGTTTGTTAGGACTGTCTACAGGGCAGCGTCTGTAAATAATGTAATATGCAAATATAAAACTCAAAACAGCATAAACAAATACTGCTATCATGTTGAAATATATATCAAGCTTGTCTACTGCCATAGCAAGGCTGTCAAATATGATAACTCCCATAACTGCACACCGGTTAGGAGAGGTTGAGTGAGCACCACCTGAATACTTCTTTAAAATGGCCGCTGTACATAAGATAATTGCTGCCTGTAATAATATATCAAAAACAATTCCAAATATTAGTATAAGAAAAGTAGACCATACTGTATGAATCACAGCAAACGCACCATATGCCAGGACTTCTTCCCGGTCCTTGTCCAAATTTAAAGCAGATGATATTCGTCCTGCCAAAGAGTTTGAAAGCTTCTCAAACAAAAACATATTAACCCTTCACCTTATTCAAATAATATTTTATATAAAATATGCCCGTTACTATTAAAGAAAACAGCAGCAGGGAAGGCAAAAAATATAACTGCTTTGATAAGGCATCTTTTAAATATATTTCAGCAGAAATACGAAGTCCCTTATCAAGAATCAGGAAGTTGAGCCACTCACACAGCAATAAAATAATAACAGCTATCAAACTGGTGGCAACAGCCTTAAAAACATCAATGCCATTAATCTGAACCAGTAGAAAAATATGTATCATAAGATTAATAATAATGTGTACACCAAAATTTATAGGCAAAAGTCTCACTAAATACGTACTTATCCCTAGTAAAATACCGGATATGAGCAGCTTCTTTTTTTCTATTTTTGTATTTGACAGAATATAATTTGCAAAAATAAATAAAACTCCTTCAGGAATAGTCCGTACAAATATTTCAAATAATGATAATCTCAGCATTTGACACATCATCCTTTTATGACAAATAGTTATTAAAAATTTATTTCTGACCTCAGCCTTTATATATTTCGACGTAAATATTAAAAATCCTTCTAAAGCATAAAAAAATATGCTATATGGTTCACAGTTAACAGTAATAAACGATTTAATAGCTTTTACTGTGAACCGTGAACTGTGAACTTATTGACTTTATCTGCCATGTAAAATCATTATCAGTAAATATATATTTAATATATATTAAGACTAATAATTATTTATCTAGTTTGGGAAAATATAAGTATAACTTACGAAGCATTTATTATTAAAAAGAAATAGAAATAATTTTACATGCTATCGCTATAGGAAAGGGTGAACGCATTTGTCCATCATTTTTGTTGTAATGATTCGGTCGTTTGTTTCTTTTTTTGCTTTGTTGATACTGGTACGTTTAATGGGTAAGCAGCAGGTGGCAGAACTGAATTTTTTTGATTATGTGGTGGGCATTACCATTGGTTCTATCGCTTCTACACTTTCAGTGCAGGTCAATCAAAATACAACCGCTACTTTGGTGGGGATGGGGATATGGACAATACTCCCTATCTTATTGGCATATTTGAGCCTACACAACATATGGGTAAGGAAAGTTTTCGAAGGTGAGGCCACTGTAGTTGTTGAAAACGGGAAAATTTTAGAGAAGCATTTGGGAAAATTGCGTCTTACAACGGATGACCTTATTTCACAGCTCCGGTCTCAGGGTGTGTTCAATGTAGCCGATGTTGAGTTTGCTTTATTTGAAACCAACGGCAGCCTAAGTGTACAAAAGAAATCTCAAAAGCAGCCCCTTACCCCCAGTGACCTTAACCTGCCAACCCAATATGAAGGACTGCCTACAAATTTGATTGAAGATGGAATTATACTTGTTGATGCCCTCCGCTCTTTAAATCTATCAAAAGCCTGGCTGTATCATCAGCTAAAGAAACAAAATATCCAGGAGGTTTCACAAGTTTCATTGGCTCAATTAGATACAAAGGGTAACCTGTATGTTGATTTGCAAGGGGACCAGCCCTACTTTATCATTCCTACAACACAATAAACAGCTAAACCTGAATCTGAACCCGAATCTAAATACAAGTTAAGGAGGCTTTATTTTGAGAAAATATTTATTCTTGCTTATTTTTTTATGCACCTTTTTATTCCTTGCACCTTCCTGCACTCCTGTAAAAAAACCGCTGGACCGCAGAACTGAATTTTCTAAATATTTAAGTAATACAGAGGACGATATTCGAAAGGAAGATTGGAAAAATGCATTTAACAACCTGGAAAACAGTAAAAAAGCCTGGAGAAAAATAAAACCATTTCTCCAGTTGGATATTGATCACGATTATGTAAATGATATCGAGAATAATTTTACTTTGCTAAAAGGGTATATTGAAACCAAAGACAAATCAAACTCCCTTGCTACTATCCTTTTAATTAAAGAAAACTGGGAAAATATCGGACAAATGTGAAATAATTAATGTTTTGTGTCAGTTTAAATATGATTCCAGGCTCTAAGCTACAAAGCTTAGAGCCTGGAAAAACTTGCGTATAATGTTATTTTTGCAATTCCTTCACTACATATTGTTCAAAGAACTCTGCCATGTTCTTTTCATTAACTGAATGTACAGGGCCGTCTTCAATTTTTACTGAAACCGCTTTTGCACATTCACCAAGGCAAAATGCAGCTTTTACCGTTACCCTGTCTCCACACTTCCTGTCATTAATCATTGATTGCAACCCGTTAATTACATTATATGCCCCTTTCAGGTGGCAGGCACTTCCGATACATACATGAATGGTTAACATTTTCTCACTCCTTTGCATGTGTACCATGGGATAGAGCGTTGTGGAGAAGATGACGTTTATCTTTCAACATCCCATTATAAAGTGCAACAATCATCGGATTCTCCTCCGACCTCTTGATCTGCGAAGTTCTATCTGCTTTATAAATTCCATTTGCCCTGTTTTGCTTTGTATAGGAGTTAGTAGGTATAGGCTGCCCTGCTCCTCCGATACATCCACCTGGACAGGCCATCACTTCTACAAAATCATAGGACTTTTCACCTGTACGAATTCGTTTTATAAGCTCTTCCGCATTCTTGAGACCATGTACTACAGCAATTCGGATTTTCCTTCCATCTATCTCCACTTCAGCTTCTTTTACCCCTTCCATGCCCCGGATGCCCACAAATGCAATTTCCTTCAAGGTATTTGAGGTTTTTTCCTGGTAGCATCTCCTTAATACTGCTTCAGCCACTCCTCCGGTTACACCAAATATAATTCCTGCTCCACTGGCAAGACCGAAAGGCATATCCAGAGATTCCGGCTCCAGTTCATTAAAGACAATTCCCGCCTGCTTAATCATAGATGCCAATTCCTGCGTTGTGATTACGATATCCACATCTCTTTCACCTGCTGTTACAAATTCAGGCCTCGACGCTTCAAACTTTTTAGCAGTACACGGCATGATAGAAACTACAACCGCTTCCCTGGAATCAATTTCTTTCATACTTCTATAATGTTCTTTAATTACTGCTCCAAACATTTGCTGAGGTGAACGGCATGTAGATATATTTTTCAGCAGCTCAGGAAATTTTTGTTCTGCATACCTGAACCAGGCAGGGCAGCATGAAGTAAATAAAGGAAGTTCATCACCGCTGTTTAATTTTTCATTAAACTCTTTAGTCTCTTCCATTACCGTCAAATCAGCAGCAATTCCGGTGTCATAAATTTCATCAAAACCCAGTTTTCTCAGAGCCGCAACAATTTTACCCGTTACAATTTCTCCAGGAGGCAAACCAAATTCCTCTCCAAGAGCAACCCTTACTGCAGGAGCTATTTGGGCAACAACACGTTTGGTTTTATCATGCAATACCTTCCAAACCCTGTCAGTTTCATTTTTTACGACTAACGCCCCCGTAGGGCAAACAGATGTGCATTGTCCACAGCTAACACATTCTACCTCGGCTAACTGTTTGTTAAAAGCAGGTGTAACCTTTATTTTCGACCCTCTGTATGCAAAACCAAGAACCCCTACTCCCTGGACCTCTTCACACATTCTGACACAATCGCCGCATAAAATACACTTGTTAGGATTTCTAACAATAGATGTGCTGCTCTCATCCAAAGGATAATTATTATTGATTGTATCAAATCTGATCTTCTTTATACCAAACTTCATTGCAAGTTCCTGCAATTTACACTTACCATTTTTCTCACAAACAGTACAGTCCCTGCAATGATTGGATAATAGCAATTCCAGTATCATTCTCCTATGCTTTTGAAGTTTCGGCGTATTCGTATATATTTCCATTCCATCCTTGGGTGGAGTTGAACAAGAAGCCATCGTTCCACCCCATTTATCTTCTACCATGCACATCCGGCAGGCGCCATAAACACTCAACTCAGAATGATAACAGAATGTAGGTAAGTCAATACCCGCTTTCCTAACGACTTCAAGAACATGTTTCTCACCATCAAATTCAACTCTTTGTCCATCTATCAACATATAACCCTTCATGGCTTATACCTCCTCAATTGCAGAAAATGGGCAGGATTGCAAACAAGCACCGCATTTTATACACTTTTTCTGGTCAATGCTGTATGGTTCCTTAATTTTTCCTTCAATTGCATTTACGGGGCATACTCTCGTGCATTTACCGCATCCCTTGCATAACGCCTTGTTTATTTCTATAGACCTCAGCGCCTGGCATGTTTTTGAAGGACATTTCTTATCTACTACGTGGGCAATATACTCATCTCTAAAATATTTCAAGGTGCTGACAACTGGACCGGCTGCCGTTTTACCCAATCCACACAAAGCTGTTTTACTTATTGTATCAGCCAGATCAAGAAGCAGGTCAAGATCTTCTACTGTCCCTTTACCGCCAACAATCCTTTCCAATATCTCCAACATTCTCTTGGTCCCTTCGCGGCAGGGCACACACTTTCCACAGGACTCATTCTGGGTAAAATTCATAAAGAATCTTGCTACCTCAACCATACATGTATCTTCATCCATTACAACCAGACCGCCCGAACCAATCATAGCCCCTACTTTTTTCAATGAGTCAAAATCAAGAGGCAAGTCCAGGTGTTCTTCAGTTAAGCATCCCCCCGAAGGACCGCCTATCTGAACCGCTTTAAATTTTTTATTATTTTTGATTCCCCCGCCTATTTCAAAAATAACCTCTCTTAAAGTTGTGCCCATAGGGACTTCTATTAAGCCCGTATTATTTACATTGCCTGTTATCGCAAAGGCTTTGGTTCCGGGACTTTTTTCAGGACCTATGGATTTATACCACTCACTTCCGTTTATTATAATTTGAGGGACATTGGCAAAAGTCTCTACATTATTTAATACCGTTGGTTTACCCCACAAGCCGGCTTCTACCGTCCTTGGCGGCTTTACCCTCGGCATCCCCCTTTCGCCCTCTATAGAAGCTGTAAGGGCACTTCCTTCACCACATACAAAAGCACCGGCCCCCTGATTAATATGGATGTCAAAGTTAAATCCGGAATCCAGGATATTCTCGCCCAGCAAACCATACTCTCTAGCCTGGTCAATAGCAACTTTTAATCTCTCCACAGCAAGAGGATATTCTGCTCTTACATAGATATAACCTTCCGAACTTCCGGTAGCAACCCCGGCTATGATCATCCCCTCAATCATCCGATGAGGGTCCCCCTCCATGATGCTTCTATCCATAAAGGCACCCGGATCCCCTTCGTCTCCATTACATACCACATATTTTATTGCACTATTCTGTGCCAGTACCTGTGACCATTTTTTCCCTGCCGGATAGCCCCCGCCCCCTCTTCCTCTAAGGTTGGAGTCTGAAACTACTTTACAAATCTGTTCAGGAGTCATTTCAAAAAGACATTTGCTTAATGCCTTATATCCTCCTTTTGCTATATATTCCCGGATAGATTCCGCATCAATATGGCCGCAGTGTTCCAGGACAAGTCTTGTCTGTTTTTTGTAAAACGGGATTTCTTCCTGTGCAGCATAGGTCCTGCCTTCCCATCTGTACATCAGCCTCTCGACCGGTTCACCTTTGATAAGGGTTTTTTCTATTATTTCCTCACAATCTTCAAGTGTAACTTTCAAGTATAGATAACCGTAAGGCTCAATTCTAACCAGCGGACCCATTTCACAAAAGCCGTGGCAGCCACTTTTCTTAACGCCTATCCCCTGTTTTTCTTCAGAAAGGTCTACCTCAACCAATAAACCTCTGTCTTCCACCATTTCTTTTATTCTGTTATAGATTGCAATGGAACCGCCGGCTACGCATCCTGTCCCTGCACATACCAGCACTTTCTTTTGCTGTCTTTCCAGCGCTTCGCTAAATAATTGAGAGAATTCTTCCAACTGCTGAAGCGTTCTAATTTTCATTTTGACTCCTCCTCCCTTATGCTTCTTAATAATGCAGCTGCCGACTCAGGTGTCATCTTGGCATACACCTTGTCATTCACCGTAATAACCGGCGCCAATCCACACGCTCCAAGACATGATACGGTTTCTACCGTAAATAAAAGGTCATCGGTAGTGTGTTTTTCTTCACTTAATCCCAGTTCGCTTCTCAATGCATTCAAGATTGGTATGGATTTTCTGACATGGCATGCTGTCCCGTCACATATTTTGATTACATATTTCCCCTTAGGCTCCATAGAAAAGTTTTCATAGAATGTAGCCACACTAAAAACTTTAGCAGGAGTAATCTCCATCGCTGTAGAAATATACATCAAAATTTCTTCAGGGAGATATCTGTACTCCTTTTGTATTTCTTGCAGAACGGCAATTAAAGCAGATTTCTTTCGCTGATATTTTTCAATAATCCGGTCTACTTTTTCTAATTGATAAGTTGTTGACATTTTGAGCCTCCCCTTCCCCAAATACATTATTAATTCTTGTTGATTGGTATTCTGTATTTTGTATACAGCAACCGCGAACAAAGGCGCATTGTTCCAGCCGCATTGTGCGCCTTTGTCCACAGCTTTTTGCGTAAGCTATTGCCTTAATAATAAAAGATATTGTTAAAAAACTAACAATTTAATTATACATGGGCTTTGTACCTGTATCAAACATTGGATAATTTTCATTTTATTATGAAAAATTAAGAGGAGATTATTAGATATGGCTTTTATATAGTGGGGAGTGGGCAGTGGGCAGTGGGCAGTGGGCAGTGGGCAGTGGGCAGTGGGGAGTAAATCGAATTGAGAATTATGAATAGGTTACAGTTCACAGTTTTAGGAGATTTTTTACTGTGAACCATGATCTATTATCAAATTGAAAAAGAGCAACACCTTGTGGCATTGCTCCTTAATCACAGTAGTAAAATAGAACAAAGCACGGGGACGGTCTCCCGTGCTTCTCTTGCTTCATGCGTGTTTCCATGCTTCCCTCGTCTGAAAACTTACCCTGTAATGACGTTATATATTTCATCTCTAAGATTTATAAGAATTCTTTCAAGAAAGTCACTGCTGTTTCCAAGCATTCTTATGATTGTACCAAACCTTTTAATAGTAGTCAGTCCATAATCAATACCATGAATATTTTTTAAGAGTTCATAAAATCTATCAAGAAGGCGATAATTAAAATTATCGCAAAAAAATGCCAATGTAGCCTGATGTGTATAGCCTTCAAAAAAGCCGATTCCTTCAAGTCTTTGACAGTCTGGCAAAAGTAATTGATTATCAAGGAATATTAATTCTCCATTGTAATAAACCTTATTACAACTCTTATATTCTTTAAATTCAAAGCGTTCTCCTCTTTTCTCCCTTCCACAGGCAAAAACCTCAGAATACAGAAATGCAGAACTCCTTTTTAAATGGCATTCTGAAGTAGAATAAAATCTCGAACGCGCAAAAGGTATTGTAGGTTTTTGGACATAGTCAAAGAAAGCTCCTTTTCCTAATAAAAACTTGTTAAACTGGCTTGCGTACCCCTCCTTCATACGGTGAATTTTATTATATGACTGCCCATGCAATGCAACCCTTGAACTATCACCCAATTCAATGTTTATGCGGTAACAATCTCCTTCCATAATTCCGGCCGAGGCAGCCATTACCATAATATTCATAATGCCCTTTGTGTCATCAAAAAAAGGCTTAGCAATTTTGTATGGAGCTGTGAAAAATGAGTCTTCAAGCATAGTGACTCCGTTTGTAACTTTAGCTTTAATATACAATTTGCTATCTTTACCAAATTTGTTAATCATTATTATACACCTTCCAGGAGCACGCTTCGTTTTATCCATTGTATAACTTGGTTAAGACCTTCATTGGTATTGAGATTAGTAAAAACAAATGGCTTATCACCCCTCATCTTCTTAGAATCCCTTTCCATAACTTCAAGGCTCGCCCCAACATAAGGCGCCAAATCTATTTTATTGATAACCAGCAGGTCTGAGCGGGTAATTCCCGGTCCTCCTTTCCGTGGTATTTTATCTCCTTCAGCAACATCAATTACATAAATTGTTGCATCTGCCAGGTCCGGACTGAATGTTGCAGACAAGTTGTCGCCTCCGCTTTCAATAAAAACAATTTTTATATCCGGAAACTTTTTTATTAATTCTTCAACCGCTTCAAGGTTCATGGAAGCGTCTTCCCGGATAGCAGTATGCGGACATCCGCCGGTTTCAACTCCAATAATTCTTTCAGGCGGAAGCACACTGTTTTTAACTAGAAATTCCGCATCTTCCTTTGTATAGATGTCATTTGTCACTACACCTATACTGTAGCTTGGTGCCAAGAACCTTGTTAAACGTTCTATAAGTGCCGTTTTACCTGAACCAACAGGCCCACCAATACCAATCTTTACATATGCCATTTATTATTCCCTCCAAAACATTATGATATATATAATCGAGTATACAGTCTTTCATGCTGCATTGCTCTTAAATCAAATCCAATACAGCATAACCCTAGGCTTTCCTCGTTTAAAACCTCAACTTTATCGATAAGCTGTTGAAAAATTGCGTGAGCTTCAAACAATATGTCCTGCCCGTCTTTCTGGCTTATAGGCACAAGCTTTGCACAATTATTGACAATGGATGAAGCAGTGCTGTAGATAACAGCTGACAGCGCATCAGTTTTTCCAATATTAAAAAGCTTTGTCACCAAGCCATATAATATGCTGTAATGCCCGGCACATTCTCCGCTTTTCACCAATTGTGCATAAGAACTGAAAAAAGAATTATCCTTTAAAATGGATTCCACTATTTTTAAAAAGCGTATTCCCAATTTGGTACTAGCTATCCTAAGTTCCTTGGGAGTCTTAACAGCACAAAGAAGTTTATCTAGACAACGGATGTTTTCAAGTTCTGCCTCATTTGTATATTCCCACGCAAGTTTAGCCGCTAGTAAATCATTATAGAGAAAATTGTTCAAAAGATAACTCTGCAGATACTTCCTTGAAGAGTCAGCATTATGAACAATACCCTTCTGAACATATGTCTCCAAGCCATATGATTGAGTATATCCGCCAATTGGAAACAAAGGGTCGCTTATTTGAAGCAGGCAAAAAAGAGGATGCGTTTTAATCTCAGTGGGAGTGGGAGTGTGAATGCCCATGTGCATGACCCCCTAAAGGCGTTTTCAGCTTGGCTCTCTTCCTATTTGCCGCAAAATCACACTTTAAAAGCACAGTTAGAAGCGGTTCATCAAATGGTGTCAGTAACTCACCGTCTTCGATAAACAACGGAGCATGCCGGTTTCCAATTTCATAACATGCTTTTCCCATTTCAATCATTGTATTTGGCTTTATTGCAATACAGTCGCATTCGGATATTTCTACAATCAAAGCCTTTTTATCGTCCTGCCACAGAATATCACCGTCGCGCAGAGGACGACCTCCATTATTTCGAATCCCCACATCCAGACCATTTTTACTTACCTTGTGGAGCACTTTCTTTTCAACTTCATACCACTCTATAAAGACGTAATCACGTTCAATTTCTCCAATATCCTTGTCTTTAACATTTCCTACAATCTTTTCAATAATCATCCTTATCCCTCTTTTTATCTGTATTCTAAAACAGGAAGTAACGCTGCGCCATCGAAAGGGTTTTGAAAGGCTCGCATGTCAACAGCTCCCCGTCAACCCTGACATCATATGTTTCCGGGTCAACTTCAATATTAGGCGTAGCATCATTTAAAACCATATTCTTTTTAGAAACCTTTCTACAGCCCGAAATAGGAACAACCATCTTTTGGAGTTTCAATTTTTCAATTGAACCTAACTCCAAAGCTGTTTTTGAAACAAATGTGAGACATGTACCATACTTTGCTTTGCCAAAAGCTCCGAACATGTTTCTGTAAATAACCGGTTGAGGTGTAGGTATTGATGCATTGGCATCTCCCATTTTACTTGCAGCAATAAATCCGCCCTTCAGTATCAACTCAGGCTTGACCCCGAACATGGACGGTTTCCATAGTACAATATCGGCAATTTTACCCTTTTCAAGGGAACCCACATACTTGGATATCCCATGGGTCAAAGCAGGATTTATAGTATATTTTGCGATATATCTTTTCACACGGAAGTTGTCGTTTTTCCCCTGATCTTCCTTCAGAAAACCTCTTTGCTTTTTCATTTTATCTGCAGTTTGCCAGGTCCTTATTATAACTTCTCCAACCCTGCCCATAGCCTGGGAATCAGAGCTCATCATACTGAAAACTCCGAGATCATGCAGGATATCTTCCGCGGCGATAGTTTCAGGCCGTATTCTTGAGTCTGCAAACGCAACATCTTCAGGCACTTTGCTGTCAAGGTGATGGCATACCATCAGCATATCCAGGTGTTCATCAATTGTATTTACCGTAAAAGGCATGGTTGGATTGGTAGAAGACGGCAGCACGTTTTCGAGGGAAGCAATCCTGATGATATCAGGTGCATGCCCACCGCCGGCTCCTTCGGTATGGAAAGTATGAATTGTCCTTCCGTTGATGGCTCTCATGGTATCTTCAACAAAACCTGCCTCATTGAGCGTGTCGGTATGGATCGCCACCTGTACATCGAACCTGTCCGCTACCCTTAAACAGGTATCTATGGCTTTTGGAGTTGTTCCCCAGTCTTCATGCAGCTTAAGACCGATAGCACCTGCCTCGACCTGCTCTATAAGAGGCTCTTCAAAAGACGCATTGCCTTTTCCAAAGAAACCCAGATTCATGGGAAAGCTTTCAGCAGCTTCCAACATTCTATGAATATTGAAACTTCCCGGTGTACATGTGGTTGCATTAGTCCCGTCTGCCGGTCCCGTCCCTCCGCCAAGCATGGTTGTAATGCCGCTGTATAATGCAGTTTCTATCTGCTGAGGACAAATGAAATGGATATGCGTGTCAATTCCTCCGGGAGTTGCAATAAGCCCTTCTCCTGCAATGACCTCTGTCGATGCCCCAATCACCAAATCAGGCAATACGCCCTCCATCACCCCGGGATTTCCGGCTTTTCCTATTCCTACTATTTTACCATCTCTGATACCGATATCGCCTTTTACTATCCCCCACCAGTCAACAATAACAGCATTTGTAATAACCATATCAAGAGCGCCATCCTGTCTTGAAACTGATGGTGACTGCCCCATCCCATCCCTGATGGATTTGCCTCCTCCAAACTTGCACTCATCTCCATAAACTGTGAAATCATTTTCGATTTCGACAATCAAATCCGTATCAGCAAGTCTTATACAATCCCCCTTTGTGGGCCCGTACATTCCGGCGTATTCCTTACCCGGTATTCTATAACTCATGATCTCATTCAGCTCCTTTGAACCCCAGATTTTTTATCTTTAAAATAGCATTTTTAAAAATCTCTTCATCCTTTAAGTGTCCTCCTGTAAGACCATTTAAGCCATGAATAATTTTTCCTCCACCAATAGAAACCAATTCAACCTCCTTCTCCTCTCCCGGCTCGAATCTAACCGCCGTTCCAGAGGGAATGTTAAGCCTCATACCAAATGCTTTTTGTCTTTCAAATGATAGACATTTATTTACTTCAAAGAAATGGTAATGTGAACCTACCTGAACAGGCCGGTCTCCAGTATTTGAAACCCTGATAGCAATTTTTTCCCTGCCGCTGTTCAAGGTAATATATTCGTTTTTAATAAAATATTCGCCTGGTATCATAAAAGCCTCCGCCTCCTTTAATCAACGAATGGGATTATGTACGGTAACAAGCTTTGTACCGTCAGGAAATGTTGCTTCAATCTGGATTTCGTGAATCATGGCATCCACACCTTCCATCACATCATCCTTTGTAAGAATCTTCGTCCCAAAACGCATCAACTCGGTAACTGTTTTTCCATCTCTTGCAGCCTCCATTAATTCTGCACTGATCAATGCAACTGCTTCAGGGTAATTCAGCTTAAGGCCTCTCTCTTTTCTTTTTTTGGCCAGTTCTCCCGCAAAGTGCAGCATCAGTTTTTCTATTTCTTTTGGTGTTAAATGCACAACCATCACCTTCCCAATCAGAATAAAATTTACTATAGGCCTAAATGGCTATCTTCTCCTGAATTTCTTGAGGGTCAACATCTTTAGTGGCACCCTCCATTACAATTCTCCCCTTATCCATAACGTAAAAATAATCAGCAACCTCTAAAACAAACTCCAGATACTGTTCAACAATAAGCATGGTTATTTTTCCATTGCTTTTAAGCTTTTTTATGACTCTGGCAATTTCCTGAATAATGGAAGGCTGAATTCCCTCTGTAGGCTCATCCAGTAAAAGCAGTTTCGGATTTGATACAAGAGCTCTGGCGATTGCCAATTGTTGCTGCTGTCCACCGCTTAAATCCCCGCCTTTTCTCTTCAGCATGGTTTTTAAAACCGGAAAGAGTTCGTAAATGCTTTCATCCATGGTGCCTTTATTTTTGTTTCTTTCAAGCCCAAGAAGCAGGTTTTCATAGACGCTTAGCTGCGGGAAAATATCCCGTCCCTGCGGGACATAGCCAATTCCTTCAAGTGCCCTTTTGTAAGTAGGCATTTTAATCATTTCGGTTCCATCGAATGAAATGCTGCCGTTTGGTGTTCTCACAAGACCCATTATACTTTTCAGAAAAGTCGTTTTTCCAACTCCATTCCTTCCAAGAAGGCAAACTACCTGCCCTTCATTCATCCTTAAATTTATGTCCTTCAATATGAGGCTTTCATCATAATATGCACTCAAATTTTTAACGTTAAGCACATTTATTCACCCCCTCTTCCCAAATACACCTCAATCACTCTTGGATTTTTTTGGACTTTTTCCATATCACCTTCGTCTAGAAGAGTTCCCTCATGAAGAACCGTTACGGTGCTTGCACATTCTCTTACAAACTCCATATCATGTTCAACCACCACAACAGAACATTCCTTTGATATTTCTTTCAGAAGTTGGCCGGTCTTTTCCGTTTCCTTTCTCCCCATGCCGGCTACAGGTTCGTCCAAAAGCATGATTTCCGGCTGCTGAACAAGAAGCATTCCGATTTCCAGCCATTGTTTCTCTCCGTGAGATAAAGCTGCAGGCATCTTGTACCTCTTTTCGTATAAACCAATGATATTGAGCACATGCTTGATTCTTTCCATTTGCTCCCCAGTAAGCTTTGAAAAGAGCGTAGAGTATATTGACCTCTTCTTCTCAGCCGCAAGCTCCATGTTTTCATAAATTGTAATACCGTTAAAAACTGAAGGAACTTGAAATTTCCTTCCAATTCCAAGTTCAACGATTTCATGTTCCGACATTTTGGTCACATCACTTGTTCCCTTGAATATAATACTGCCTGCAGCAGGCTTTACCCGCCCGCAGATTGCATCAAGCAGGGTAGTCTTGCCGGCGCCATTAGGACCTATAAAAAAGTGTATATCCCCTTTTTTTACAGAAGTACTAAGATGATTTACGGCTTTGAATCCATCAAAACTAACCGTCAAATCCTTGATTTCCAAAACTCTATTCATATAGAACCACACCTTTTGGATTATTCTTTTATGATGAATAAAACTATACTTTATCGGTTCCAGCATTTGAAACTTTTGCAAATATTTTAACGCTGTTTTCCTTCTCTTCAGTGTTCGTAAATTTCCCTAACTTTCCTCTAACTTGATTAAAAATTCCCACCAGCCCTGATGGCATGAAAATAACAACAACGATAAAAGCAATTCCGATGAAATATGACCATATATCGGGAAAGCTTTCACTAAACCCACTCTTTAGCAAATTAACAAGTATTGCGCCGATAATCCCGCCAATCAATGTTCCACGGCCGCCTATGGCTACCCATATCACCATTTCCACCGACGGTACAATCCCCATTTCTGCAGGAGATATAATGCCGACCTGGGGGACAAATATCGCGCCAGCCAACCCGGCCAGGCCAGCTGAAATGCAATAAACAAATACCTTGTATACCGTAGGATTGTATCCTGAAAACCTGACCCTGTTTTCAGCATCCCGAATCGCAATCAACACTTTCCCCGTACGCCTGTTTACGATAAATTCGCAAAATAAATATGCCACTAAAAGCATCAGTACAGACACGTAATAAAGCCCCACCTTGGTCGAAGAAGCAGAAAGAGGAAAACCAAAAATGCTTTTAAAATTTGTTATACCGTTTGTTCCACCGGTGTAGGCCTGCTGGCCTACAAATAGAACCACAAAAATGATAGAAAGAGCCTGTGTCAATATTGAAAAATATACTCCCCGGATCCGGTTTTTAAAGGTTAAATATCCTATCAGCAATGCCAGTATGACAGGTAAAAGAACCGTCATGATCATTGCAAACGGAGCTGATGCAAATGGCTTCCAAAACCACGGCAATGTTTCCTGTCCGCTCCATTCCATAAAATCCGGCAGCTTGCCTCTACTGGATTCCAATTTTAGGTACATGGCCATACAATAGGCTCCCAACCCAAAATAAACACCATGTCCAAGGCTCAATATTCCCGTGTATCCCCAAATCAAGTCAATGCCAAGGGCAAGTATTGCATAGGCTACGAATTTGCCCAGCAAATTGGTCCTAAAATCGGATAAAAACAGTGGTGCTAGGCATAAAATTATAAATATTATGAATGCGGCACCGGTCTTTCCCAATATGTATTTTTTGAAATTTTCAACAATCTGTGTCAACTTGTTCCACCTCCCGTTACTCATCAAGGGTGCGGCTGCTTATTGTAAAGAACCCTTGTGGCTTCCATTGCAGGAACATGATTACTACCAAAAACACAAGTACTTTTCCAAGGGATGCATTGGTAAAAAATTCGAAGGTAGTGTTTCCAATACCTATCGCTCCAGCCCCTGCTACCGTCCCAATGATCCTGCCCACCCCACCTAGAACCACAACCATAAACGTATCAACGATATAATTGGTCCCCAGGGTCGGCCCGATAGAACCAAGAAGTGTAAGAGCGCAACCTGCAATGCCTGCCAGCCCTGACCCAAATGCAAAAGTCATGGCATCAATTCTTCTTGTATTTATGCCAAGGCTTTCAGCCATGCTTCTATTCTGCATTACAGCGCGTATCCTGCGTCCACTGCCGGTCCTGTACAGAAAATAGTACACTCCAAATATGCAAAATGTTGTAAGCAATATAATAAATAGCCTCTTATACGGAAGCTGCAGATCTTTCATAAGAACAATTCCGCCATTCAGCCATTTGGGACTCTTGACGTCCACATTGGGAGCCCCAAAAATGTTTCTTGCAAGCTGCTGCAAAACCAGGCTTACTCCCCAAGTAGCCAGCATGCTGTCAAGGGGTCTTCCGTAAAGACGCTTGATAATTGTAATTTCAAGCAGATATCCCACAAGGGCTGTAACAAGAAAAGCAGCAGGTATGGCCACAATAAAATAGCTGTCAAATAAACTTTTATCAACAAAGGATACAAACATGTTTTGTACCAAATATGTCACATAGGCGCCAATCATGATAAGCTCACCATGGGCCATGTTGATAATCTTCATAAGGCCAAAAGTAATGGCAAGTCCCAGAGCAGCCAGCATAAAGACAGAACTCACGCTTATACCGTTAAATATTTGCAGTATATATGTATTCATAGCCCCATTCACTCTCCAATATTTTTGTCTGTGCAGGATGTTAAATCTGATCCTGCACAGACAAAGCCATTTTAATTAATTGCTCAGGTCTTTAGCCCAATCGTAGGTCTTTAGGAACGGATCAGGCTTTACCGATTCTCCTGTACTCCAAATCTCCTTTATCAAGCCATCTTCCTGAACTTCTCCGATTCTTACAGGTTTCCAAAGATGCTGGTTTTCGCCTTCTATCTTGACCAGTCCCTCCGGTGCTTTGAATTCAAGGCCTTTTGCGGCTTCCTTTACCTTGGCGACATCTGTGCTTCCGGCCTTTTTCACTGCTTCTGCCCATAGGTATACCTGTATGTAAGCAGCTTCTATAGGATCATCCGTTACACGATTTTCACCGTATTTTGCCTTGTATTTCCTCACAAACTCCTTATTTTCCGGAGTATCTGTAGTCTGGTAGTAGTTCCATGAAACAAGATGACCTTTTATGTTTTCAGCACCGATTCCGCGTATTTCCTCTTCTGCAATACTTACCGACAATGTGGTAATATCTTTCGAAGTTATTCCTGCATCCTTTAACTGCTTGAAGAAAGCAACATTGCTGTCTCCATTCAATGTGTTAAATACAACATCCGGTTTTGCTGTCTTGATCTTATTGACAATTGTGCTGTAGTCTGTGTGTCCAAGCGGTGTATATTCTTCTGCTACAAGCTCGCCACCCATGGCCTTTAACTGTGCTTTAATTATTTTGTTAGCGGTTCTCGGGAAAACGTAATCAGACCCCAGGAGGAAGAACTTCTTACCTTTGTTTTTGAGCAGCCATTCAACTGCAGGCACTATTTGCTGATTTGGAGCCGCACCGGTATAGAATATGTTTGGCGAAGATTCCATTCCTTCATACTGTACAGGGTACCATAACAGGCCATTATTTGCTTCAAATACCGGAAGTACCGCCTTACGGCTCGCAGAAGTCCAGCATCCGAAGACCGTTGCTACCTTGTCATTTTGTAAAAGTTTCTTTGCCTTTTCGGCAAATTTGGGCCAGTCTGAAGCTCCATCTTCAATGACAGGCTCAATCTTTTTGCCAAGAACGCCGCCTGCAGCATTGATTTCTTCAATAGCCATCATTTCAGCATCTTTAAGAGACACTTCACTAATTGCCATTGTACCGCTTAGAGAATGTAAGATACCCACCTTGATTGTATCACCAGTGGCAGCCGGTGTACTGGTTTGAGTACTTACATCGGAAGTAGCCGATTGCTTTGATTGGTCCGATTTCTGGACGCCACACCCTGCCAAGAGCAGCATTGATACCGTAATAGTCATAGATATCACACTAATAATTCCCTTTCTTAACTCTTTAAAAAACCTATTTTTCATTACAATGACCACCTTTCAAATTTGTTTATGAACGTATTCTTTCCAAAAACCATACCGAGTAGCCCCGGTACAAAAACAATGAAAATATGGCTGATTGGTCAGGTCTTCGAATGGTGATTTTCCGACTGTAACATTCCATGTATGATGGTGCTTCCTCGCGCCACTTCTATCGGGTTTCGCAAACTCCAAACTCCGACCTCCCAGCTCTTTTCATTAACACACATTTCATGGCCATGAATGTAATGTTTTGTAATGACTAAATGTAAATAAAAATAATAGGCGCTATAAACAATACACACATTTCAACTTCCATCATGGAAAGTGCATTCTTTATAGCGCCTAAGCCATATTCGATTGATCCAAAACAAGAATCAACCATCAATATTTACATCATTATATTACAACCCAATTCAAAACAAAGCAACATAAAAAAATAGTAATTTTACTATAAAAAAATGCAATTTTCTTAAATCCCTCTTTTTCTAAATTCAATAGGTGTATATCCGGTATAGTTTTTAAATAAACGAGAAAAATAATCCGGACTGCTATAACCAAGTTTTTCACTTACCTCATAGTTTTTGTAGTTTCCTGTACGAATCAGATATTTTGCATGTTCCATCTTAACCTTTGTGACATAATCACTAAAATGATACCCTGTCTTCTTCTTGAAAAGCTTTCCAATATAGTCGCTTCTCATATGCACTTCCTGTGCTATTTTTTCAAGACTTATGTCATCTTCCACATGATTTAGAACATATTCGCAAGTCTTTTTAACAATACTGTCTGGCTGATGTAGTTCATATTTCCTTACTGTTTCTAGCATTCTTCCAATATATTCAACAAATCTTTTTTTCAAATCCTCTGCCCCTCCGCCATAAGGTATACTATCCCATGATTCCATCTTTTCAACTATTCCAAGCCACGGGTAAACAACAGCCATTTCCTCCGATAGTTTCGTGAGCACTTTTTCAAGCAGCATGTCCATTTTATAAAAATTATTCTCACATGTATTAGAAATATCCAAAAAAGTCCTTTCTGCCTCCTCTAAAATCTGTGAATCTCCTGACATAAGTAATGAGACAAGATTTATCTCCCGTTTTTTTGGATAATAAAACTGAAGATTTTCTTCAAGCAGTTTTCTCTCCTCTTCAAATTTCATTTTTTGTAAATTCTTTTCATCCAAATGCCTTTTAGTTCTTTCTAGAGTCTCACCTAACACGTCGTCATTCACAGGCTTGGTCATGTAGTCAAATACTCCAAGACGAATGCCTTGTTTAGCATAATTAAAATCACTATGGGTACTTAGAAATATTACACATACATCTACTTTTGCAACCTTAAGCTCATTCAGAAATTCTATTCCATCCATGCCCGGCATTTTAATATCAGTAATAACCAGGTCAAATTGTCCTGATTCAAGCTTTTTTAGAGCTTCTTTCCCATCACAAGCCTCTTCTTTAATTACAAACCCATTTTCACTCCATTTTTTAAACCGTTTAAGCATATATCTTGTTGTTTTGTCATCATCAACAATCAATACTTTATACATGCTTTCCCTTCTCTCCTATTTCAACTATCTTTCTTTTTTCCTTAATTCTCATAATAATTTTATGTAAAGTTTCTGCCGCTTCTTCAAGATTATAGGATAAGATTTTTTGATTCAACTGGTTGTACTCCCTTCTATCTAATTTTTTCGAAAGATAATACTTACATGATTCAAAGAGGTCTTTAGCTCTTGAATCTCCCTCTTTTAATAAATTAAGAAGATCCTGTAGGATATTTCCCATGTTCTCAACAACCAATCTTTTATCTTCTGTATTTTCTTGATTTAGTACGGTGTTTATAAATTTAGTCGCACAATCACAAACCGCCTTTAGCACATTTTCAAAATCTTCTTTTGCAGATTCCATTTCCTCATCTACCCTGTTTACAATAGCTTTTTCCAGTCTTGCAGACACTTTCATAAGACCGTTTGCCCCAATATTGCCTGCAATGCCTTTTATTGTGTGCACAAGTTTCTTAGCTTCTTCAAAATCTTCTACAGATATAAAATAATTTACCTTTTTATCATCTTGCCCGTGATTACAAATAAACTGTTCAAGGATGTCTTTATATTTTGCCTTTTTGCCACCCATTCTTTTAATTCCGTTTTCAAAGTCAATACAATTTTGAAAATCAGATTCTTCTTCAAAAGGTTCATCAAAAACCTGAACACTATCTTCAATATTTAAAAAACTTTTCAAAGCATTCATAAGTTTTACCGGATTCAAGGGTTTAGTCAAATATCCGTTCATACCGGCCTCTTTCGCTTTTTGAGCCACCCCCTCCACTGCATCTGCCGACAATGCGATAATGGGCAGATTGTCAGTACCCTGTAATGCCCTTATGCGGCGTGTAGCTTCATATCCATCCATCTCGGGCATTCGAATGTCCATTAAAACTGCATCGTATAATTTTTGTCGTACCATTAGGACTGCTAAAGAGCCGCTTTCGGCGGTATCAACATTAAAACCAAAATTTTCAAGAATTTCCTTTGTCATTTGCAAATTAATCTCGTTATCTTCTACAAGCAGGATCTTTTTTTGCTTGAAAATTCCTTTTAATACTTCTATTTTATTTTCATTTTGTGTAACCGGAATTTTATCTAATATTTCAAACTTAGCTGTAAAACTAAATGTTGAACCTTTTCCTACCTCACTTTCGACATAGATTTCACCATCCATGAGTTCAACAATTTTTTTACAAATGGCCAGTCCAAGACCTGTCCCTCCATATTTTCTCGAAGTAGATGCATCACCCTGTGTAAAAACTTCAAAAATGGACATTTTCTTTTCTTCGGGTATACCTATTCCGGTATCAGAAACGTTAAACCGGAGAATAACAATGTTTTTTTCTTTTTTAACCAATTCAACTAGAATATATAGACTTCCTTCATGAGTAAACTTTACTCCATTTGAAAGAAGGTTTAAAATCACCTGCTTTAACCTGGTAGTATCACCTTTTAAATACTTTGGTACATCGGGTTTAATATCAAATTTAAGCTCAAGTCCTTTTTGTTGGGCCTCAAAACCAACCATGCTGCAAAGATCGTTTATGATGCTGTAAAGGTCAAATTCAACTGCTTCAAGAGTCATTTTTCCTGCTTCAATTTTTGAAAAATCAAGTATTTCATTGATAATTCCCAACAGGTTTTTTGCCGCCATCCCGATTTTTTCGGAATATTCCTTTTGTTTGGGTTGAAGATGGGTATTTTCAAGGAGATATTGATATCCAATAATGGTATTTAAAGGTGTTCTTATCTCATGACTCATATTTGCAAGAAATTGGCTCTTTGCACTGTTTGCCAGTTCTGCTTCTTCCTTGGCAGCTTTCATAGTTTCCTCCGCACGTTTCCTTTTAATCAGTTCATCTTGAAAGGAATTATATAATTGATTAAAGGTCTGTGCCAGCATTCTCAACTCCTGCGACCCTTCTGGTGTGAGACTGAAAATTTCATTACTAAAGGAAAAATCTTTTAATAGTTCTGTATAATTCTTTATTGGATACGTAACTTGTGTAAATAATATTCTTATTAGCACAGCAATTGCACACATAATAATCACTGCCAGTATGGCCTGCAATATTGCAGCCCTTGTTGTTGCTTTACGTGCATTCTCCAATTCAGCTTCCAACCTGGCATTCATGATTTTCTGGAATTGCGCGATAGGATCCATGATACTTCTTTTGTCTGCATCATACTTAGCGTCAAACATGATATCCCGTGCTTTTGCCAATTTCTCATCCTTGCTGAGTTGTTGATCTTCACTGCTCAAATGAAAACTTGCCACTTCAGGTACCATATTGCTTTCAGCTTCACCCAATGCCTCCAGGACCAGTCGCATCGACCGTCTCTCGGTTTCAACAAGGGCGTCTGAATTTTTTTTAGCTTCAGCCAGAAGTGCCAATTCATCGCTTGGCGAATTTAATTCTCGGAGTCGTGCTATAACATTGTCCCGTGTTTTCGTGATATTTATTTCTTCCCAATATTTTTTCAGATGAGTGATGTCTTTAGTAACAGCGTATTTTCTCGCTTCATCTGTAAGATAATCCGAGGCATCCGCCAGATTGATGCCAAGTTGCTTAAACTCGGTTCTTCTCTTTTCTGCTGTTCGTTCAGCTTGAATACTAGAGTTCATATATAAAATACTAGCTCCAAGGAGTATTGCTATAAAGAAAAATATCCCTAACATTAGCGCACTAATCGTCGATTGCTTTATGATCATTTTTGATTTCATACAAAATGTTTCCAACACCTCCATGCAAAAATAAATGGTGAATATATCGATCCGGATTTTTTTAATTTATAAAAAAAAGGCATAGAAACAAGTTTGTAAGTTCTTCAAACTTGGCCTCTATGCCTTATTAATTTATTTTAAACCAAAAAAACTGCTTTTACAATAGCTTAAAAATATTAAAATATTAATTATACTTGCCTTAATTCAATCGCTCAGTTAAAATATATATAAAATTATGCTGTAATCAGGAGTTGGTATTCTTGGGAAAAATTCATCTAATAAGTCAGCCAGAAATACTGTTAGTGGATGATACCCCTGAACACATAGAAGCCGCCGTATCCGTACTTCGCGAAAACAATTTCAGAGTAAGAATCGCAACAAAAGGCAACACTGCTTTGAAATTAATCAAACAACATCAACCAGATCTCATCCTTTTGGATATATATATGCCGGAAATGGATGGTTTTGAAATCTGTGAAATTATTAAAAGTAACAGTGATTTTAGCAGCATACCGGTTATCTTTTTAACTGCCAGCAATGATGAAGAAAGTATCAAGAAAGGGTTTGCGCTCGGTGCTCAGGATTATGTTGTTAAACCCTTCAATATCTCAGAATTACTTGTACGTGTAAATACGCATATAAAATTGAAACAACAGACCCAATCCCTTAGAGAAGCAAATCGTGAACTTGATAGCTTTTGCTATTCTGTATCTCACGATTTAAAAGCTCCCTTACTGTCCATTAGCAAGCTAATCGAGTATCTTGCGTCAGACTACCTTGATAAATTGGATAGTGAGGGACAGGAGCTAATTAATAATATTCGGGAAAAATCGATGGAAGTAATAAATATCATTGACCATTTGCTTGAGTTTTCCAAGATGAGTGAAATGCAGATGCAAACTGAGGTTATCCATCTGGAGCAGTTGTTTCATAAGGTTTATGATGAACTTATAAAACTTCAGCCCAAAAGGCAAATCAAATTTAATGTAAAGCACCTTCCTGATATAAAAGGCGACCCTGTAATGATAAGACTTCTTGTTTTGAATATTCTTTCCAATGCTCTAAAATATACTCGCAATAGAAAAAAAGCAATCATTGAAGTCACATCGTCCGAAAGTGAGAGTGAATATATCATTTCAGTACGGGATAATGGCGTGGGCTTTGATATGCGGTACGCTTCAAGGCTTTTTGGAGTATTTCAAAGACTTCACTCGCAGAACGAGTTTGAAGGCTCCGGTGTAGGATTGGCAATATGTCAAAAAATATTAAAGAGGCACCATGGTAAGGCTTGGATGATAGGTGAGGTAGACAAAGGTGCAACCTTCTACTTTAGCTTTCCAAAAACATAAATTTTTAACCTCTAGTTCCACCCTAGAAAAAATAATGAAAAAGAGCAACACCTTGTGGCATTGCTCCTTAATCACAGTAGTAAAATTATTCCAACTCCGCTAATCTTGTTAATATTTTATTGCTTCTTTCAATAAATCTGGTCATGGCTTCCGATTCCAGTTGTTTGTGGCTCATCATTGCGAGGTCGTAAATCTGCTCACAAATCATCTTTACGTCTTCTTTCTTTTCCGGTTTATCCTTTAATGTGAGAATCATTTTGATCAGGTTATTATTTTTATTCAATACCAGTGTCTGCTCTTCGGGGAACATGGCTCTCATGTCCATGCCGCCAAACATTGCGCTCATTTCCTGCATTCTTCTTGAATGCTCGGATAATAGTATCATTCCGGAGACATTGGCAGCTTTTAGATTCTCTACCTGTATCTTCAACTTTTCGTTATTTAATGTCTCTTTGAATATCTTCTCCAGACTTTCCTTTATATTTTTATCAGCAGTTTCATCCTGTTTATCTTCTGTATTTTTCAAGCTTTCAGAGAGGTCGGAATCTATACGGTTAAACTTCACATCCTTTTCCTGAATCTCGAGGAACTGGATAAAATGCGTATCAATTGTTGAAGGCAGCAATATTGCATCCAATCCCTGCTCTTTAAACAGGTTAATATATTGGGCCTGCTGCTTTTCATTTGTTACATAAAATACTTTGTTTTTATGCCTGGATTCATTCTTTTCTAAATATTGTTTTAAAGTAACATATTCCCCGTTAATTGTTTTATAGATGATAATATCTTTTACTTTTTCATAGAATTTATTGTCACGGATACATCCGTATTTAATAAACGGATGGATGTCATCCCAGTAACGGTTATAGTTTTCTCTTTCGGTATTGAAGAGTCCGGTCAGCTTATCAGCAACTTTCTTTGTAATATGACTTGAAACCTTCAATACATAACCGTCATTTTGCAGGAAACTACGGGATACGTTCAAAGGTAAATCAGGACAATCCAGCACACCTTTTAGCAGCATTAAAAACTCGGGGATTACCTCTTTAATATTATCGGCTACAAATACTTGATTATTATATAATTTTATCTGTCCTTCAATACTTTCAAATTCATGCCTCAACTTAGGAAAATATAAAATACCCTTCAGGTTAAACGGATAATCTACATTTAAATGAATCCAGAACAAAGGTTCATTAAAATCATGGAATACTTTCCGGTAAAAGTCCTTGTATTCCTCATCAGTACAATCCATAGGCTTTTTGAGCCATAGTGGGTGCGGATCATTAATAGGCTTTGGTGCTTCCTCTTTTTCACCGTCTTTTTTATCCTTCTTCTCAGGGTCTGCATTCTCCAAATAGATCTCAACGGGTAAGAATGAACAATATTTTAGTAATATCTCTCTTAACTTAAATTCATCCAGAAACTCCTCGCTGTCTTCGGCAATGTGTAAAGTAACAGTAGTACCCCTTTCAGCGCGCTTGGAAGTATCCATCTCGTATTCTGTCCCGCCGGAACAAATCCATTTTACCGCTTCAGCATCTTTTTGGTAGGAAAGGGTATCAATTTCAACGCGACCGGCTACCATAAAAGCTGAATAAAATCCTAATCCAAAATGCCCGATAATTTGACTGCCTTCATCCGTCTTATCCTTGTATTTTGCCAGGAAATCCTCCGCTCCTGAAAAAGCAACCTGATTAATATACTTCTTAACTTCTTCGGCAGTCATACCAATACCATTATCTATAAACTGGAGCGTTTTATCTTTTTTATTAAAGACTACTTTTACATAATATTTTGTATCTTCAGGAATTTCCGCTTCACCAATTGCGGATAATTTCTTTAATTTACTAATTGCATCGCAACCATTGGAAACTAATTCCCGGACAAAAATATCTTTATCAGAATACAACCATTTTTTGATAATAGGAAAAATATTCTCAGTATGTACCGCAATATTCCCATTTTCATGAATCATTACAACCCCTCCTCATCTTAAGTGTTTTGTTTTCTATTCATAAACTATATAAGTCATAAGACTTATAGGATATTTAGCTTTTTGCATTTTATATTTTACACCTGGAAAAAATACATTGTCAAGAAGAAATTAGCACTCGTCGTCATAGAGTGCTAACAACATACCTCCGAAGCCAGTAGTAATATATATAAATAACACTAAATATATGACATACATTGTGACGGGTAAGTAGCATCACGTATAGAATGTTGCAGCCGGAAAATCACCCTCTCTATTATATGGAACAACGCTGGCACAAGAATCATAAACTGTATTAAGCCAAATCATATTTTTATTAAAAGGAGTTATCGATAATGGATATGTATAGAAATAAAATGATGTGTCCCTACTGGGGGGGATATATATTTTTTAGCCCTAATAACGAGCCTTATAGGAAAATGCCAGAATCAAATAGGAATATAAAGGCGATTGCCCACATAGTTGGAGGACCACTCGCTCCACAATTAAAAGGAACCGTGCTTTTTGAAGATGCACCCGGGGGTACCAGGGTAACGGTAGAAGTGACAGGTCTTCCACCATACCAGCCTGCCCAAGGGGATAAGGCCCCTGTCGGTCCTCACGGGTTTCATATACACGAGTTTGGAAATTGCGAAGTAGGTGATCCCGAAAATCCATTCCAGGCTGCCGGAGAACATTGGAATCCCACCAATCAACCCCATGGCAACCATGCAGGAGATTTTCCGGTATTATTTTCAAATAACGGTTATGCCAGGATGTGCTTTTTCACTAATAAATTCAAACCTATAGACGTGATAGGCAGGGCTGTCATTATACATCAAAATCCCGATAACTACCGTACCCAACCGGCCGGTGACGCAGGCAAGCGGCTGGCATGCGGGGCAATTAAAGCAGCAAGCTCCTTTTAATGTGTTGCATTAAAGCAGCTTTGCTGCTTTTTGTCCTTGCCTAAGAAAGTATATCAAAAAAAACAAAAGCGCATAAAACATTTACTATTGCATTTATATAAATGAATATCTATAATATAACTAATACAGTTTTGGAATGAATTTACTCTATTTATTATTGTATATTTAATTTATTAATCATAGGAAACAACACAGAATAATATCGATAACCTATATCAAAATTATAAATAAACTAATGTAGTTATCGATGAAATTAACCAACTTTAAAGCTAAATATTTGGCTTTAAAGTTGGTTAATTATAAAAGAATATTAAATAATTTTAACAGTAATTAGGCAGGAGATAGGAAATGGACCGATATCAGTTAACAAAGAAAATTGCTATTTTAGGCATTGCAGCAAACATATTATTATTAATTCTAAAGTTAATAGTAGGATTTATCAGTAGAAGCCAGGCCATGATTGCCGATGGCTTTAACAGTGCAGGAGACGTATTTGCTTCTGCAATGACTTATGCCGGAAATAAAATTGCCAGTCAACCGGAAGATGATAACCATCCGTATGGTCATGGCAAAGCAGAATATATTTTTTCCATGATTATCAGTTTTTCTCTCCTGCTTGTCGCCTATAAAATTTTTCGCAGCTCATTGGATGCCATTCTTCACAGGGAGACATTTATTTTTTCCTGGTGGCTGACCGGAGTTGCTTTGCTAACAATCATATTAAAATCCGGACTGTTTATATATACACGAAATGCCGGACGCCGCGAAGACAATCTGCTCATCCTCGCAAATTCTGAGGATCACCGGAATGATGTATTTGTTACCTCTTCTACTTTGCTCGGCATTATTTTTGGCAGTCAGGGAATTTACTGGATTGATGGCGTTGTAGGAATCGGGATTTCTCTATGGATTGCCTTCATCGGTATCCGCATTTTTAGCAGTTCCTATCATGTGTTAATGGATACCACTATCGATGAAGCGTTAAAGTCAGATATTATAAAAGCAATCGAATCCATTAACGGGGTAGATCATGTGGATGACGTTACCGCAAAACCTATAGGGCTTGGATTTATCATCATTGTGAAGGTTTCAGTAAAGGGTGATATGACAGTCCGGGAGGGACACAGCATCGCAGCCCAAATAAAGCAGAAGGTAAAAGGCTTTAAACACGCAAAAGATGTGCTGGTGCATGTTAATCCTGCTTAATGAGAAACCAAATTATCAGTAAAAGATTTTTGAATCGTACTTTTTTGAATCGTACTTTTTTGAATCGTACTTTTTTGAATCGTACTATGGAAAGAATGTTGAGGAAAAGCTTAGAGCTTGTTAGCGCAATGGATATTTGGCTTTTCATTAAAGAGCCAGTATAACTTTATATTCAGAGGTGATTCTATTGACTAAAGAAACTTTCTTACACCACGAAGCACATGTATGGTATTTATTTCACAGCGGTTTTGCTATTAAAACTCCAAATCATTTTATTGTTTTTGATTATTATAAAGACACTCCTGTTCGGCAGCCTCCCTGTTTGGAAACAGGAGTAATCAACCCTTCAGAAATACAAAACAATGCTGTCCTGGTATTTTCATCCCACAGCCATTATGACCATTTTAATCCCACGATATTAAAATGGAGGACAAGGATCAAAGATATAACGTACATTCTCTCATCCGATATTAAAGAAAAACAGGCAGACGACATTCTTTTTGTCAGTCAGGGTAACCACTATGATGTAAACGGTGTCCAGGTAGATGTACTTGGCTCTACCGATATAGGAGTGTCCTTTCTGGTAGGTATAGATGGATTGACTATTTTTCATTCTGGTGACTTAAATTGGTGGCACTGGAAGGAAGCCAGCGAAAATGAGAACCTCCAGATGAAAATAGGTTATAAAACCCAAATAGATTTATTAAAAGGAAAGAAAATAGATTTAGCTTTTATTCCTGTGGACCCGCGGCTTGAGGAATTCTACATGCTCAGTCTGGATTATTTTATGAAAACTGCAGGTGCAGCTATGGTTTTTCCGATGCACTTCAGCGATAACTTTTTAATTTTTGAAATGCTTAAACGTGACGCAAGCACAAAGGATTACTACACAAAAATAGTGAATATTACCCATAGAGGGCAGCAGTTTATCTACAAGCCTGTTTGATAGTCAACCTTATGAAATTTTTGACCCTGAACATACATGGAAGAGAAAGACTGTTACTAATTTCTACGCCAAAAAACTTCAGGTTAAAATTTTTGAAAAAGGAATATGTGTGTACGATAGTCCGGATTTGGATACTATTAGAAACTACTGTGAAGAACAGATTAACGCGTTATGGAATGAAGTCTTGAGATTTGAAAATCCGCATAGGTATTATGTAGATCTATCCAAAGCATTATGGGATCTTAAGGAAAAATTATTGCAGGAGCAAGCACTTAAATGATGGATAAAAGGCATCGATTCAATTATAGTTTTTATATTTCAGTTTTTTCAAGGATTAAGTAATAAATAATTGCATTTATTGTACAAAAGAGTCATAGAAAGCTATGACTCTTTTCTTCATAATTCCATTTATTTTAAAATATCTGTTAACCGCAATGTCCTTTAACATCTTCTCTTTTTACCATATTAATATGCTCAATACCGGCTTCCATATAAGTTTCTCCATAAGGGACGAATCCCAGCTTCTCGTAAAATTTTTGTACTTTAGTCTGGGCATGCAAATGAACTTCCTGAGCGCCCAAATCGAAAGCTTTACGGACAAGCATCCGAACTACTAAATCGCCTAAGTGTTTTCCCCTATATTCACTCAACACGGCAATCCTGCCCAATAAATACTGCCCGCCTGTAACAACTAGCCGCCCCGTTGCTACCGGAATATTATTTTCATAAACAACAACATGATGGGCTGTTTTATCTAATTCATCCTTTTCCAGTTCTTCTGGAACCTTTTGCTCTTTTATAAAAACTTCTTCACGTATTTTATAAGCGTGAGACAGGTCTTCACCTTTAGTAAGCCACTTTGTTGTTATCATAAATTTCTCCCTCTTGATTATGCTATATGTTTAGTTTAATAAAAAAACTTTTCTTCTGACATGATAAACATTAGCCATATGTTACCACCTCATGTTTATGATAACATATGTTAATATTATAAGCAACTATATATATCGACATGGGGACGGTTCCTCAGTCGCATGAAAAGCGCATTCGACAGACGAACCCTCCCCAAGTCGCACCGTCCCTATAAGCCGTTACGCCTGACTTTTGTTCAAGAAAAGGTATTGCTTTAGCCGCCAATTCATCTGGAAAACAATGTGCATGTATATCAATTATCATAACGTTTTTTAACCTCCAATAAGAATTACCTTTATTTCATATCCCTATACCTGTTTTTACTTATTAACCAACATTCCCCATCCAATTCACTCTCCATTTTGCCTTTCTCTATCTGCTCAAGAAAATCTGACACATCCTCAATAACCCTATCAGCCGCCTTGCTCCACAAAATAAGATGCCCTGATTCCTCATAGAATTCAAGTTTCTTGCACTGTGAACCAATATGTCCGTATATGTAAGTTGCACTACTCTTTCTCACGGTATCGTCTTCCAAGGCTTGAACCGTAAATACTGGACATTTTATTTCTTCCAGTATTGGCTTTGTCCTGGATAATAACAATCTAAAATTCAACAAGGCATTGAAAGGCAAACTTCGGAAAGAAGCAATGTATCTGCGAATATTGTTTAGTTTCCTTACCTTTAAGTCCTCAATAATATTTATGATAACTCTTTTCAAATCCCAGTAATAAATTGGAGTATTCAGTGTTACAACTGCATCCACTCTGTTATTCAATACAAGCTGGAAAGCAATCAAGCCTCCCATAGAAAAGCCCACCAGATACAAAGTATCACACTTTTCCTGCAGTTTATTATATCCCTCCTGCGCGGAGGCAATCCAATCCCAATAGGTACATCTCTTCATGTCCTCCCGTTTCCCTGTATGCCCTTTTAATGAAGGGCATTCCACTCTATAACCCTGTTCTGTCAGGAAATCTGCCAACGGTCTAATTTCATCCACATTTCCACCAAACCCGTGTATTAAAAGGCATCCTATTGCAGCTCTTCTATTTTTAATATCTAACCTCTCTGGCATCTCCCTTTTCTCCCTTCTAACTCTCGAACTGTTCGCAATATCACTGTTTTATTCATTATTCTGTTTTAAGAGTTACTTCAACAATTTTTTGCCTATTAAAAACCCTCTGTGGTATGATCCTGTTTCCCAATCCCCTGCTCACCACCATTACAGTCTGATTCTCTTTATATACACCAGATGTGTAGCGAGGAAAAAATCCTCTAAATTTTTTCAACAGTGTAAGAGGACACTTTATTCAAAACTCAACAATCCACTCTCCATACATGTCACTAAATCCAGTTTCCGCCTCATGCCTCTAAAGTCAATCTCAAGAATGGTTCTGTCATTGACTTTTTCATGGACTGCTGCAGTGAACCCTTCACCAAACTTTTTATGATGTACAATGACACCTTCACCGATTTTGTTCAGCATTTCACTATTCATACAAGCAACCACTTCGTTCACAAATACCGACCTCGGTTCCGCAATCCCGTTTTTACTTTGTGGACTGACCAGATAAAGGTACTCCTTTGCTCTTGTCATACCGACATAAAATCTTCCTTTCATTAAAATCTTACTTTTGTATCAGACATAGTTCTTACTCTATGGAACTATAATTTTAAGTACATGCTTATATATATATATGAATATATAAGTATGATACTCCTAATTTTTATATATGTCAATAGTAACTGCAACATTTAGAAAAGAAAAAAGTGCATGAAGTTTTTCTTCACTGCACCCTTTTTGTTTAGATAATTAACCTAACCTATCCTACTTATCAAATCTGGTTATTTTTTACCCTCTGTATCAAATCTTTTACTTTCTCTTTAATAATATCCCTTGTTTTTCTATAATCTTCTATCGGGCCACCTGACGGGTCAGCAAGCCCCCAATCCTCCCTATGCTTGCATGGTACATAAGGGCATTCTACATTACATCCCATCGTTATTAAGATATCTATTTCTGCTGGTATATCACTTAACAACTTGGGATGATGACCGCTCATATCTACTCCTGCTTCTTCCATCACTTGCACTGCCAATGGTTTTACTTCAGGATAATGTTCTGTTCCTGCCGAATATGCTTCTAATACATCACTTCCTAATTTCTTTGCCCAACCTTCTGCCATTTGAGAACGACAGGAATTGTGGACACATACAAATGCAACTTTCTTTTTCATATGTTATACACCTCTTTCATCAATTTGTTTAAACCAATGTCTTGTGTTGTTGGCTATTCTAACAAGGGTAAGCATCAGCGGCACTTCTACCAATACTCCTACTACAGTGGCAAGGGCTGCTCCTGATTCCAGTCCAAATAATGAGATTGCTACTGCAACCGCAAGTTCAAAGAAGTTACTTGCTCCAATCATCCCCGCCGGTGCTGCAATATCATGGGTAAGTTTCCATGCTTTTGCCCACCCATAAGCAATGAAGAAAATTAGGAATGTCTGGATAATTAATGGTATGGCAATTAATATAATGTGTAGAGGATTACTTAAAATAATTTCTCCCTGGAAAGAGAAAATAATTACTAAAGTAAGTAATAATCCTATAATGGTAATATTATCGAATTTCTTTAAAAAAACATTTTCAAAGTATTCTATTCCTTTATGCCTGATGATATATTTTCTTGATATGTATCCACCTGCTAAAGGAATAACAACAAATAGTACAACAGAGAGAAATAAAGTATCATAAGGTACAGTCACATTGCTTACTCCAAGTAAAAATGCTACAATTGGTGTAAATGCAACTAATAAAATCAAGTCATTGACTGCTACCTGAACTAATGTATAAGCAGGATCCCCTTTTGTTAAATAACTCCAAACAAACACCATGGCGGTACATGGTGCCGCTCCTAATAATACTGCACCAGCAAGATAGTCTGTTGCCAAACCTGGGTCAATCCACTTGCTGAATATTACTTTCAAGAAAAACGCTGCTATGAGATACATTGTAAAAGGTTTAATAAGCCAGTTTGTTACACAGGTAACTGTGAGTCCTTTTGGTTTTTTTGTGGCACTGATAATACTGGAAAAGTCAATCTTGAGCATCATAGGATATATCATAAGCCATATCAATATGGCAACCGGAATAGATACCTGGGCATATTGAAACTTATTTAATGTTTGAGGAACTACAGGAAGTAGTTGACCAATGGCTACCCCTGCTATAATACATAAAGCCACCCATAAAGTTAAATATTTTTCAAAAAAACCTAATCCTTTTGTTTCCTGCATTACTTCTTTATTGCTCATGTTTTATTCCTCCATTTCTCTTAATTTTAAACTTGCCTTGTTTTATTCATCTAATTGTTCACAGGCAGTATTGCCATCCTTGCATTTCTTTAATTTTTCTGTGTCTTTTATGCACTGGTTGTTTATGTTCATTTGATGGTTAAGAAAATCATAAAGCAGACTATTTTGCTGTATAAATTCATCGTCTACCTTATAATAGACCCATTGAGATTTCTTTTCATAAGTAATGATGCCTGCATTTTTTAATTTGTTTAAATGTCTTGAGACATTGGATTGAGTAATACCAAGTATGGCTTCAATCTCACATACGCACAGTTCCCCCTTTCTCAACAAATTTAATATTCTTATTCTGTTTTCATCTCCCAGTGCTTTAAATATTTCAACCAATCTATTCACCACACTTATATATGATTATATTCATTTACACTCATATAATATGCCTAATTTTATATTTTGTCAATATAAGCTCACATTTTATTTGTATTTTTATACTATCATCATAAAATTTTCTAATTCTTATTCAAATTTCTTTTTCTTACGAATAGATAATCCTTTATCTATTGCATCCTGTATAATTTGATGACAACATTTTCCCAAAGGGTTTTTCTTTTGGCACTGTGGATTACTCATAGCCCCAGTAAGTTTTAAAACTTCTTTCATATTATTAGTACCATCTTTTACCACTGCATTTATAACTTGTTCCTCTGTTACTTTACTACAGTAACAAGCGTATGCTGTTGTTCAAATTTTTCAATTTCTAAAGTCCGTGAATAGGGAGTGTGAATAATTCAGGGTAATAAGTTATAACGAATTCTTCTTTCCATATTGCAGGGATTTATGTACTTAAATCTTCGATGGATGTTTAAGTACATAAATCTGCATATCTGCCATATACTATAGAATTTACTTCATTTACAGTACATGCTGTCCAGATAGCATAGTCCTGTATTAGTTTTAAAATATTTCTGTTTAATGGTTTTTATCTGTTCTTTTTCCATACCATCCTCAAAAATATTTACAAGAAAATCTGCTTCCACAAGAATTTGAAAATCTATATCATCTATTTTGCTATAAGTATGATGGTTGCCTATCAAATAACAAACTCTGTCTAAAAAATCTTTACTCAATATAAATTCCTGCAAAATATCACATGCTATAGGTGGCCCTTCTATTTCCTGGTACTTTCCAGCAGATGACGAGTATTTCCTTTCACTTTCCTTAATCCCGATATCATGTAAGATTGCAGCCGCTTCAAGGATTTTAAGTTTTTCTTCCGGGATATTCTCAAGTTCCCCTATGCTTTTTGCAAATCCATACACCTTTAGCGCATGATTAATTCGCTTAACATCACCATCAAAGTATTCTATCATTTTCTTCATGGTAGCACTTACAATATTCACCATATCCTCTCTCCTCTTTTAAAGCCTACACTCATAGTAGGCAAACTCTGTATATATCTCATCGATCCTGTGCTTTATCATGATCTCTTCCTGTGAAGGTTCTACCTTCCTATAGTATAGTGTAGACCTGTTATCTATTTTTTCTCATATTCACTTTTAATATCATTAATTTCCTCATTTTTATCAGCAAATACTGCTGCCATATTTTCTACTGCTTCTGTTTTCCACCTCCTGACCAAATTCGGGTTTAGTTCATATTTGGCGGCTATTTCATTAAAGGCATTTCCTCACGCAAAACTTCAATAACGATTTTTGCTTTAAATTCTGCCGTATGATTTCTTCTTTTCACCTGTGGATAATCTCCTGTTTTTTCGTCTTAATTGCCGCACTTATTATACCAAAATTCACTAAGAAAATCGATTTTCGTTGTCTAAATTTCTATAACCATATTTCTAATACTTTCCTCATCATAAGTCTATGGATTTGCTAATCCGGAGTACAATATTAACCTGGGCTTTAACTATTGTTGACTCGTTAGCAACCTTGCCCCCCTCCTCCAATAAAAATGCAACCAGCTTTTCCTGTGGAAGTATATTGAAAAGAGCCTTCCTTACTACCATGGCCTCTATGGCAGGATGATCTATCTTTATTATCTCATACTGTTCGGGAGATAGTATATCTACCATACGTCTTGCCGCCTCTGGCCCAATTGGTGCCCTCCTGCCCACAATCAATACATCCTGCATGTGAGGCATTTCAAATTCTGACATACGCATGGTAATTTCAACTTTTTTAGTGCTATCTACACTCTTCGACATTTTTTCCCTTCTTCCGTTTGATTTAACGAGAATTTTACCATAATTTGAACAATTTTAGTATTTTAAAATCCAATGAAAAATATATAAATATCATACCTCTCTCATGGATGCCACTTATAATAACCATTTCGGAATCAAGTGGGAAGAGTTCGCCCTTGACCTGCTGGACAAAAGATCAGAAAGAAACAATAGGAGCCTTCCTTCTCTTGTCTGGAAAAGTTCATAATACATCATCGGTTACAACTCCTTTACAAAAGAAGTTAGTATTTTAATACTTATCCCATTTATTCCACCAGATTCATGATATACACATCATATTTTACTATTTCCATTGGCTTATTGCAAATATAAATTGTTTGCATAATGCACATTCTATCCGCTAAAAATATCCTATCCCATTATTTAGAAGGATGGAAAAGAGGTGGATGACAAGTGGAAGATGAAACAAAGGATACGGTTCTTGATAATGAATCTAATTGCACACTTCATTGTTGCAGGATTTTTCTTTTTATTTATCTTTAACAATAAGGGATTCTCCTCCATATATGAGAGCTGTGACCAGAATGTATAAAAAATAAGTTTTAGCAATTCATTGCTCACCTACACTAATGTTTAGAGGTAGGCAAATTCTTGCCTCTCAATACTGCAATCATATTATCCATTCTTTCCCCAACATCCATTTTCCCCGTAATCTCCAATATTATAATTTTGTACAGAAAGACTCTTCCATGGGGACGGTCTCCCAAGCAGATAGCCCTGGGCATACGAAATACCCAACTGTTTTGCGGTATTTAAGTCTTCCTCTGTTTCTATTCCCTCTAAAATAATTATTGAATAACCATCAAATAGTTTTGTTAAATGTTCGATTATTCGTTGTTTTAGTGGGTTTTCTGCTAAACCCGCAGCATAGTAGCAATCCAGTTTAATATAATCAGGGTTTAACTCTACCCAGTGCTGAAAAAAGGAATAGCCTGAACCCATATCATCTACTGCAATTTTTACACCACGCTTCCGCAGTTTGTTAATCACTGATTTTAATGCTTTCCAATCATTGACAGGTTCACTTTCCGATATTTCTATTACCAAAGGAGCGGGGGTAACAAAATGTTCATCCCACCAGGATAAAAACCATTTCTCAAGTAGAGTAGAGGGAAATACGTTTAAGAATAGATTGCTGTTGTAACTCACTGAATTTATTGCCTGAAATAGCAAATAGGAATCAAGTTCAGTTCTGCAGCCCTCTTGTTCTGCCTGCTTAAATATATCCAGAGGAAAAAGTTTATTTAGAGATTTGTTGCGTACAAGAGCCTCATATCCAAGTATCTCTCCAGTTTCTATTTGGCAGATAGGCTGATACCAATGTACTAAATCCGATATATCAATCGTTTGTATTTGCTTTAAAAAATTCACTTTTGTCCACTTCCTTTATGCTAAACATTTCGTTCTGCATAAAATCATTAACCTATTGAGTCTTTTTTTACACACAAAAAAGCAGGCACTATATGAGTTGCCCGCTTCCAGTAATTTATGAATAAGGTGTAAGGTTTAAGCAGCTTTTTGGCTTTCCCTTAAACCACATCCCTTGATCCTTGCCCCTATATCAACTGGCAACCCAACCATCATGGCACTTATATGCTTTAGACTTGTGGCTTTGCGTCCCCGTCTTTCGACGAGTTTGCCTTTTTCAAATATTAAGTTTTAAAGATAGTAACACAGTTCATTTTTATAGTAAAACATTACCATAATATTATTTATTATCTCTATTAACATAGAAATTGGAATCAATTACTTTAATATTATCGTTAATGTTTAAAACGGTATTGCTGTAATAATAAACTGCATCTATTTTTCCATTCCTGTCTAAAACTTTACAGTATGTTGAAATACCAGAAGGTGTCCCAACTATTCCCATTTTTATACACTTTCCTGCAATTAATAGGCCGCCACGCACAATGCTGGACGGCTTTTTAAACAATATAGCATTCTTTGCCATTAAATTGGTCTGGTAACACCCTTTGTCGGCAATTACTACATTACCGTTAGCCTGGATAAATGAAGTTTGTCCATATTCAAAAATTATATCTGCCTCATTTCCATACAATTCTTCTATTTTATTTATATAATCATTTATTTCTGTATAAAGTGTTTTTATTTGCCTTGAATCTTCTATGCACTTTGCATTGACACCAGTTAGTATCCTTTTTACGTCTTCTAAAATTCTAATGAGTTCGTTTGTTTCTTCATCAATGGATAACTTTATTAAATTTTGAATATCTTTCATAAGGTTGTCTAATATATCCTTTTTGCTAATTACAACTTGAAGCAGTTCCCTTCTAATATCTACATGATTCTTTGACATTTCTGACAACTTCGCCACACTTCGACACTCTTTTACCACTTCAAGGATTTGCTTCAATTTAGGCGTAACGCCCAAATAATTTAGCATATTTAAGCCAGCCGATACCTTACTGTTTATAATATTCCCATGGACTCTGATATTGCCTTTTGCATACACATTTGCATGATAGATGTTGCCAAAGACCGTAATATCACCTCCAGCAGAAACCTTCAGATTTTCAGCTATATTCCCTTTGATTACGATGTCACCATCAAAGCGGACATTGCCAGTACCAACATCTACATCATGGGGTACAACCAAAGTAGGGACAACACTTATTACACCTTTTTTATACTCTGGCCTTCCAGGAGAAACGGCCACCACTTTTGTTTCGTTATCTAATAAGACAGCCCCCTTTCCTACTTTGAGTGGTATATTCTTTCCCTCCCTTGCTTTTAATACCTCGCCAGTTACAGTAAATCCATCCCTCCCTGGAAATGCAGGAGCAACCTTTAACGCAAGCACATCTCCAACATTTACAGTAGGAATAATTGTATGAGTCATAAGGTCCACTTTTTTTTTCAGTATCAAAATCAGGATTCCGATAACTTGTATTTTTGAAAAAGAATTTTATTTTACTATTGAAACCATTAATTGGACGCTTCCCTTCTGCTACAACAGCACTTCCTCCGTTAGGTTCACTTATCAATTCATTTATTTTTTCTACATTTATAAATTTAGTGTCAACATTTAATTTTTTCAATTCCTCAAGGCATTGGTCCAAAGTAGCGGCAGGTGGTTGAATTTCATTATAATCTGAACGAATAAATACAACATTTCTGCGTTTTTCGTCTTTAACAAAGTATTTTTTACCAGGAATTTTGTTAATTTCCAGTATTGCCTGCATTTTATCCTTGGATAAGCGGGCTTCAATTTTAGTAACAGGTTCAATCACTGTAGCTTTGAATTCAATCCTGTCGCTGCTTGTCACAATAGCAGCACCAAAAACCTTTTTACCGTTAATATACACATCTATTTTGGGATCATCTACTACTATGGAAGCATATCTACCCTCTTGCAAAGGGTCGGTGACTTCTACCTTGCCAGAAATAATTTCAATGTAACCATCTTTATTCTGCTGTTCTGATAAATCTTCATTTCTATGATTTATAAGTTCTATCTTATATTTCCCTGGTATTTTAACCATACCCCAGAATTTACTATTCGGTGGTTTAATAATATATACTTTCAATTGTTTCTTATCACATTTATAGACCTTTTCAGCCTCTAAAATAGCTTCCTTTACACTACTTGCACTGATTATCATTATACATTTCACCTCTCTTTCTTTATTCGGGAGCCATTTATGTCTAAATTGTTTTAATGCTAAAAAAGCTCTTATGTACCAATTAAACTTTATATCTTAATAATGAAACAAAATATCTATATTGTTACTTTATATGTATATATTTTCTATAATTAGAAATTTTCCTGACTATTTTATACACCAAACTACGATGATATATCATTTCCTTTATTCTACCTAATTATCTAAAATGGAAAAGTCCACCTTATTGCAGGTGGACAGCAGATATATCAAGCAACTTTTACAGGATAATGGTTTTAAGGAAATAGCTATAGCAGGACTAAATGAACATTTTTATGCTATAACTGCAGGTCGGCTGATGGTCCCCAATCGCTGTCACGCTTCATCCATTCTATAATCACCATTTTGCCATCATCCTTCAATGCCCAGTAATTAACCCGTGCTACTGTACTTGCAAGTATAACAATTTCACGCTCTGTAAAGCTCTTCTGGATTTTCTCTATCAGCTCTTTTGGTATCATAATAGGCGATTTTGACAAACACCTCGCATATATTCAATTGCAAGCCTTTCTCTATCCGAAAATGATGACACTAAATCTGTTCCCACACATCCTTGTAACGCAGCAAGCTCTTCTCTGGTAATGTTGTATTTATCAAATTCAAAGGAATTCATATCTATGCAAAATGGGCAAGATACAATAAAAGAAGCTTGCATACGAACAAGCTTCAAGATACGCCTATCAAGGTCTTTGTCTGCATGAGCAACTAAAGACTCCAGCACACCAAAACTAACGGCTGTTTTAGGATACCAGGCTAACAGTTTGGGGACAAGCAGCTCTTTACCTGCAACCTTCTTACTAATCCAT
The DNA here is from genome assembly GCF_002252565.1 of Petroclostridium xylanilyticum. Taxonomy (NCBI): domain Bacteria; kingdom Bacillati; phylum Bacillota; class Clostridia; order Eubacteriales; family Oscillospiraceae; genus Petroclostridium; species Petroclostridium xylanilyticum. The sequence continues at coordinate 29,733 of NZ_NPML01000002.1, read as the reverse complement.
ATTCCTATTCTTATTAAAAGCGGAATCCTTTTAGGTAGTTTTATAAATGCTTCCATAATATCACACTCTTATTTTTGCTCCCCTGATTCAGTTTCATAATTCCAGTCAATAATATCCACAAGATTATAAACTATTGATTACCATAACGTACAGTTCAATCCAAATCAACTGCATTTTCATAGATTAATTTTTTATCCTTCGCTGTTATAACTTTTTCGGTCATTAAGGCAATAAGAAAAATTCCTGGAATATCAACGATGAACCTGGTAATCATAAACTTCCACCCCATTGAGGATGCTTCAAAAAGCAGCATAGGTATTTTCGTCGTAGACCATGCTCCAATGAAGATAAAGACGTTGGACAACTTGCTGCCTTTACGAAGTAATACCCCAGCCACGGGGAAAGCTGCATAAAGCGGCCCCGCTGCTGCTGACCCCAGAAGAAATGCGATGGTAATTCCAATGAAACCTGATTTCTCCCCCATTAATTTTATCATGGTCTCCTTCTGTACCCAAACATCCAATAAGCCGAGTAATATGAAAATAGGTGGTATTACGGATAACATTTCAAGCAAGTTATCCCCTGTGATTTTCAGCGATTTCTGTCCTATTTCTGGTGTTACAAGAATGATTGCAAGATTTATAACCATCAGTATAAAGAAAAAACTATAACGTTTTAAAGTGTTTTTCATTACAATATCACCCCGATCACAATTGCTACTACAAATGAAAAGACAAATGCCAATGAGTTTCTTATTATGGCTGCTTTCTTTCCGAAATATTTCATCTCTACGGGGATAGTAACAATACCCACCATCATTAAAGTCGAAATAAAAACCGCTATTTGCATAAAGCCAGCTCCACTTTTCAGTAACGCAGATGCTAACGGAAAAGCAACAAATCCAGGAATTAGCGTAATGGATCCAATAACAGCAGCCACGATCATCCCAAGCCACCCTGACTGTTCTCCAATCAGTTTTGATATGGTTTCAGGACTCATTACAGCAAGGGTAATTCCAATGATGATTAAGATAGACAGAAATTGTGGCAGTATATTCTCAAAAGATTTCCATGCCTTTTTAAGAGCCATTTTGGTTTTTTTCCTGTCCTTAATAAATGAAAGGAGAAGCAGTCCTAATGCAAGGATATATAATATCACCGTAAACAAACATATACACCTTCCTATCTTAAAAAATAAGCCGAACAATTCGGCCTTTATAGTACGAATATTTTGAGTTTAGTAACTTTTATTTTGATATTCATTGTATGGTTTAGACTTTCTATAGAGTTTGCTTAAGACCTTGACAGTAATCTATCAATTTCTGCTTAGTTGAAACCAACGACGATATTTCCATTTATGTCAACCACAGGAACACCTCTTTGTCCTGATTTTTGAATCATTTCCATTGCACCATCCCGATCTTGGGCTACATTGATTTCTTTAAATTTCACTTCCTTATAGTTTAAATATTCCTTCACCCTTGTACACCAGGGACAGGTTGGTGTAGAATAAACTGTAACATTCATAGTAATACCTCCTCGACTATTGATTTTTAATGTAATTATTGAGTATCAACACATATCATCCTATTTTAATTGCTCCCATAGGACAATAATTCACGCACTTTTTACATTGAATACATTTATCCATATCCACTTCGGGGGCTTTAAAGCCTTGTTGTTTCAATGCTCCTACAGGACATATCCTTACGGATGGACATGGATGGTTTTGTGGACACCTGTTTTTGTCAACAGTTATTGCCATGTAAACACCCCTTTTCACAATTTCTATGTCAGTGTATATATACCCCATATGGGTATATAATAACATAATTTTATTTAAATTTCAATATATTTGAATATTAGATTTTTAAACAATGATTGACTTATACACTTTTTTATGGTATAGTATTTCACAGACATTAAAGTCATGAAGGCTTTTACCATCTTTAAATGAAAACTACTTTATGAAATCAAACCACGAAGGGATGCTATAAGGAATAGCTTTATTTGTGGTTTTTTGTTTTTGAAATACAACCATGAAGGTACGCCAAATGAATTGGTACTTTCATGGTTTATTTATTTTATTATTTGAAAGGGGATTTTCAAAATGCAGAACAAATCAGTAAAGGAAATGGTTCTATCGGGTCTATTCATTGCAATGGGGCTGCTGCTGCCCATGATTTTTCATGCCTTTGGTATGGGATCAACATTCCTACCCATGCACATCCCAGTATTACTCGCAGGGTTTGTTGTAAGTATGCCTTATGCCATTGCTGTCGGTGTAGTTACGCCAATTTTAAGCTCACTGCTCACAGGAATGCCTCCGATGTTCCCAGTTTTACCCTATATGGTATTTGAACTCGCTGCCTACGGGGCTGTTGCAAGTCTGCTGTATAGAAGATTGAAACTTAATGTGTACATATCCCTGGTAGGAAGTATGATTGTTGGAAGAATAGTATCTGGCATTGCGGTTTGGGTTCTTGCAACCTTCTTCATGGCAAAACTCCCTGGTCCAATCCTATTTATAACTGGCAGTATTACCAAAAGCATTCCTGGCATTATCATTCAACTTGTGTTTATTCCAGCATTAATACTGGTGCTTAACAAGAGTAATCTAATCACAAGAGAGGGGCTTCCAAGTGAATCATAAAGAATTCTTCAACTCAATGGCAGAAAAATGGGATACTATTTGCCACCATGATAAGAATAAGAACAATGAGATGCTGGATTTAGTTAATATCAAACAAGGTTCAAAAGTCCTCGATGTCGGAACTGGTACAGGGGTGATGATTCCTTTCCTTACTTCAAGAATCGGTGATACTGGTGAAATTGTTGCTGTAGATGTTGTCGAGAAAATGATCGAAGTAGCCAGGAGCAAATACAATGATTCCAACGGTAACCCCGCAGCAAAACAGATGTTATCCTGCATTTGCTGCGAGGTTTTGGAATCGGGTTTATTATTCGGGAGTGTAGATTATTATTTTTATATAGCATAAGGTGTATTATGAAATCCTTTTATAAATTCTACAATTTTCTTTTCATCTATTGGCCTTTCAATATAATATCCTTGAATTTTGTCGCATCCATATTCTAATAATTTATCAAACTGTTCCTTATATTCAACACCTTCTGCAATTACTTTATATCCCAGTCTATGTACAGTATATATAATTGACGATATCAGTTTCTGTATTTTTTCATCTTGATGGATATAATCAATAAAAATTTTATCTATTTTTACTTCCGTTATCGGGGAAAAAACAAGGCTTTTTATGGACGAATACCCTTCGCCAAAATCGTCTAATGCTATATCAACTCCTAAATTAATAAGTTCTGTTAAATCCTTGAATCTTTGTTCATCTAACTTTAATATTTGAGTTTCGGTTATCTCTAATTTTATTTGACGAAAGTCTATATCTTCCTCATGGATAGTTTCCTTTATTTTTTTCAAAAAATCCTTTTCTGCCACTTGTTGTGGAGATATATTTATGGCTATCTTTAAGTTTAATCCTTCCTTGTTCCATTCTTTTATTTGTCTTAAAACTTTTTTTATAAGCCAATATCCCAGTTTCCTTATAAGCCCCATTTCTTCTGCTATGGGAATAAACTCGGCAGGTGAGATTTCTCCTAATTCTTGATTCTTCCATCTCATTAAGGCTTCTGCTTCATCAATCTTTTTTTCCACTACATTGTAAATAGGCTGATATATTAAATATAACCCTTCATAATTTCTTTCTATGGATTTTGTTAATTCTTTTGTTAACAAAGTCTTTCTCTTTATTTTTTCTTCTATAGAATCTGTAAAATGTTTATAGTTTCCTTTTCCTTCGGTCTTCCCTTGATACATGGCAATATATGCTTTTTTTATAGTATCATCTATTTTGTCATTTGAATTAGGAGTATATATCCCTATGCTGACGGTAGACAGTATCTCATAATCTTCTTCTTTAAATACTTTATTAGATTTATTCACTATGGATTGAACTTTTTTATCAATTAACTCCTTCTCATTTTTATGAAGAAGTATAACAAATTCACCGCCGTTATATTTAAATACTATTCCTTCTTCCCCAACAATTTGGGACAATCTATTGCCAAACATGGATAAGAATTTATCTCCTATAGAATGACCAAAGGTACCGTTGATATATCTAATGTTATCAATATCTAAAAATGCCACTACATACTCCTCTATATTTTCAATAAATGGACTTTGTAAATATTCTTTACTTATGACTACTCCTTGAACACTTTTTATATCCATAAACCTCTATTTTTTCACCTCTTGTATTTGTATAAAGTGATAAAAGGGCAGTAAAATCATTCATACTGCCCATCATTTTTGAATTAAACTTTAAACCTGCTGACAACCTCCATTAATCCTTCTGCTACAGCACTTAAATTTTGGGCTGTGGATGCCACTTCCTGGGAAGATGTAGTGAGTTCTTCTGAGGACGCGGCTATTTCCTCCGTTGCTGCTGAGTTTTCTTCTGCTATAGCACTTGCACTTTCTACTTTTTCTATTACAATATCCTTTTTATCTACAATCCCTTGCATAGACTTATATGTTTCTTCCATGTAAGGAGCGATTTTTTCTACAGATGCCAATATGTCCTCAAAGGATTTTAATGTTTTGCTTAAAATATCTACTTGTTCATTTACAAGACCTTTAACATCATTTGATGTACGGATGACTTCATCTGTATCTTTTGCAGTAGATGATACCAAATGTGCAATTTTTTCCGTAGACTGTCTTGATTCTTCTGCCAGTTTTCTCACTTCTTCGGCTACTACTGCAAATCCCCTGCCGTGTTCTCCAACCCTTGCCGCCTCGATGGCTGCATTCAGTGCAAGAAGGTTGGTTTGTTCCGATATGGTTGATATGATTTCTGTTATACCGCCTATTTCCTTTACAGAATCTGTAAGCGTTTCTACTTTTTTAACTACTATTTCAAAGGCTTTTCTTATATCTTCTATAGATTTTGCCAGTTTGTCTATTTCTTTTTTGCCTATATCGGCTTTGGATGCAGTGTTTTTAGTTTCATCTGATACGTTTTTCAAAGTTTCATATGCATATTCAATGCTACTAGTTACATCTTTCATTGCACTGGCTATATCTGTTAAATCTTTTGCCTGACTGGTTGCTCCATCTGCCACCTGCTGCATGGTTGATGTCAGTTCCTGTGAGGATGCCGACATTTCTTCTGATGTTGCCGCCAATTCTTCCGAATTAGCACTTACTTCTTTTGATTTTTCACTTATATTCAGTATCATTTCTTTTAAAGAATTATGCATATCTTTTAATGCATTAGATATTTCTCCAAATTCATCCTTTTTATTGAGATATTTAGAATGAATTTCAGTTGTAAGTTCTCCTGATGCTATTAAGTTTAAATATTTTTTAACGTTATCCAAAGGTTTGACAATATATATTCTTATTAGCATATTAAATAACGCCGTATTTATTATAATCAGTATTAGTGATACGGTTCCAACACTATAAATTGAACTATTTAGAATATCTTTATTTTGAGCAAACATTGAATTGAATTGAAAATATGCAGTTATACCAACAAAAACAATAAACAATATTTTTGTTAATAAGTAACCGAAAATTATTTTTCGTGTGATAGAAAATTTAAGTTTAAAATTTTTCATAATTACATCCTTTCTTTCTATTTCTATTTTTTCTTCCTTTGTGCTACTCCTATATAGTTTTCTGGATACTTTTATCTATACCACACTTATACTTCACCTTCGCAAGCAAGAAATTATTCCAACTTTTTACTTGCAAGTATTTTTTACCAATTCTATGTAACAATATAAGTATATTGTTACATTATATGTTTTAAAAATTTCCAACACAACTAAAAATTTGAATAAGTTTTCTTATTTCACTATGCTCTATATACCTTGATACAGTATGAATTTCTTACGAAACTTATACTACCCTTAATAACAGTTTTACTATTTTTGCCTTGTTAACTGGTTTAGGTATATCTAATATACAATAAAATACTTATAGTTACGAACCATCTATGATAGGTGGCTCTCCTATATATATACGAAGGAGGCGGTATAATACATTTACCACATTCTAATGAACCTCCTCGACTTATAGGTATGAATTCGAAAACTCGTAGAGCTTCGAATTCTATATTTGAGTCCAAGCATTTTCTGCTTTACCTCCAATATTCTCCATTAAATTCCAATATATTTTCCAATTCACCGTGGGATAAATCACCACGGCTATTAAACCCCAAAGTCGGTTTAAACCGACTATTTTTTAAATGCTTTATCCAATATTAACCATATCTGGTTCCATTCTATAGGCCTTACCCCTGTTATTTTTTGATGTGATATCTGCTATTCCTGTATCTCTTCTTCTAATATTGAAGGTTTTGGCACCTTTGCCCTTGTATATAGTACAATTCCTCTTTCATAAACCTTATCACTGAATTCACTTAAGAACACTCTACATTCTTCTAGAATTATGCCTTTTAGGTTCTTGTAGATAATATTTGTTTATTAATGTTATAAATATAGCCAGCCATGCAAACCCTGCTGAAAAACCTGCCAGCACATCACTCGCATAATGAACTCCAAGGTATATCCTGCTAATTCCTATAAAAAGAATCAGCAAACTAAAAAAGATTACAAGTAGATATTTTATAAAACTATTCTTAGTATTTTTATATATAAAATACAATATCAAACCATAGAAACTTAAACTTACCATAGAATGACCGCTTGGAAAACTAAATCCGCCAACCTCAACCAGACGCAGTATATCCGGCCTTTGCCTGTGGAATATAACTTTAAATACTTCATTTAAAATCCATGTAGCACCTAGATTTACCGCTATAACCTTTCCATACAGGGTACAATTTTTATTTCTTCTTAAAATTACATAAGTTAACAGGGCAATAAGGACTAAAATTGAAGCCGAACCCATATAAGTTATAACTACCATAATAGTTGTCGTACTTTTAGAAATAAATGTGGATATATAATCATATATGGTTTTGTCAAATATAACCAGTTCATTCCTTATAAGGTCTTCAGAAAGTTTTATAAATAACAACACTGGGAAAGTGACGGTAAATATCATTTTTTTATATTTGCCGAAATATTTAATGACTATAAAAATAAATCCAATCAACAGAACAATAATATAAAAATAACCTTTTGCTATTGTTTCAATTCTATTCCAATTTTCACCTAATACAAATCCCAGTCCAATGAATGATATGCACCATATAATTGAACCGATAAGGTTATAAAATAAAAAACTGCTTAATTTGATTTTACTTATCCCACTTAAATAAGGTACTATATGCCTGGCTCCCGGTATATATCTGCTAAATAGCAACAATAAAACTTTATTTTTATTAACCATTCTTTCTGTATATTCCAACTTGTCTTGTGTAATAAAAATATACCTACCATATTTTATAAGAAAATTTTCACCATACCTAAAACCAATCGCATAAGCCAATATTGAGCCCAAAAATGTCCCAATTACAGCATAAATAATAGATAATATTAACGATTCATTAGAGTTCTTCCATGTTAAGTATCCCAAAAAAGCCATTAAAGGTTCTCCGGGAATTGGCAATCCTAAAAATTCCAGTGCCAGACTTACTATAATACCTGAATTACCATACTGTTGGATTAGCGTAATAAAGTAGTTCTTTATCAATGTTTCACCTCTTAATTTTCATTATTCTGTTGGCAATCACAATCATAAATAATATTGGACCATATTTTGAAAACATAATCATTATTTTGTCCAGCAATACACTTTTATAGGCTAGTCCATTTATTGCTTTGAACAAAACAATATTCATTTGCATCAGTATTTCCTCCTTTTTCTCTCTGCAACCATAAGAATAGTTATTATCAAAAATGTAATCAGTATATTTTCTTTTAACTATAAATCTCATTTATCTCATCATATTAAATTTTACAATTATTATCCAAATCAAAAGTCATAATTCATAAATTAACCATCTACAGTTCTAAATATATAAATAAAAATAGTAAAAACAAGCAAGCGCTCGCAACAATATATATTCCAACTTCAGCATATTTTTTATACTTCAGCATAAAATCATAGATTTTATAATATTTACTTTTATAGTGTGCAATTGTTCCAGTGCCCTGAACAATACCTGTATCTTTTAACTTTTTCCATACATAGTAGAACATTACACACAATATCGTTATCCCAATTGTTATGATGTCAAAGTAGTTTTCAAGATAATACTTTGCAGTATCTCCAAGGCAAAATATAAATAATCCTTCAGCAAAAAATCTAATACCTCTCCCTATTATGGAAGATATTATAAATATAGATAATCTTACATTAAAAACACCTGCGGATATTGTAAAAATCTTATAGGGAATAGGGGTCAAGCCCGCTATAACAACAGCCCACCCACCGTACTTCTCAAAATAATTTTGAACTTTATTTATTTTATCTTCTTTAAAAAACCTTTTTAATAAAGGTTTCCCAAATTTTCTCCCGAGCGTATGTCCAAATATACCACCTAAAACTGATGCAACCGTTGTAACTAAAGCATAGATTATGGCTAATTTTCTATTGGCAAAGGCCATAGGGATTAGTAGTATATCAGGAGGTATTGGAAAAAAAGATGATTCCGCAAATGATAAAGTAATGAGCCCTACTACTCCATAGGCTTGCAGCAATTGTATAAAGTTTGTTAAAAATTCATTCAAAGTTATCACTTCCTTTGCTCTCGATTTATTACCATATCTATTTTTAACTTATTGCCGCATTTACCACAGCCGTATTTGAAAAATTTTTCCACATACATAAACCGGGATAGCCTTACGGAAAGGATATCCCGGCTTTCTACTACTCTTCTACTTCTTCATTTATATCGTCTTTGTCATTTGTATTTTTGCTTTCATTTTCTATACTTTTGCCTTCTTTTTCGTCATCTGCTTCAGACTTTAATATTTTTCCCGTATTTGCATCAATTTTGATATCATATTTCTTTTGTGCTGTTTGTACTTCTACTCCGTAAACGATAGTTCCATCTTCGTCTTCCAGTTCTACTTTTAAAACTTTTGCGTCTTTTTGTGAAGATAGGGCAATATTTTTCGCTTCTTCCCGACTGATTTTAACATTTGCCTTTGAAAGATTGATATCTTCCTTATCTTCTTTCTCTCCTTTTTCAGCAACTACAGCACTCTTTGCAACAGCATTGTTATCGGCAGCAAAAGCCTTGGCATTAATTAATCCCAAGGAACCAAATGCAACTCCTACTGCAAAGATTCCTCCCAAAGCAAGGGTAAGTATTCTCTTATTCATGGACATCTTCTCCTTTTCCTGTTTTGATTTATTTATTTTCTTATCTTTTAAATCCATAGTCTCACCTCCTCTCGTTTAGTATGAATTTATTATAGAAATATTTTCTTAAAACACCATTAGATAAACATTAGAATTGCATTAGAAAGAGCCTGTAATTCTTACAGGCTCTTTCTAATATATAATTATTTTAAAGGAAGGATTATTATTATATCTGTGCCTTTTCCAGCAGCACTTTTAACAGAAATGCTCCCTCCATGAGCATCAACAATCCATTTAACAATGGGCAATCCCAATCCGCTTCCTCCTGTACCCCGTGCCCTTGCTTTGTCTACACGGTAAAACCGATTAAATATTAGGGGTATTTCTTCTTCAGGTATTCCTATTCCGTTATCACTGATAATAATTTTTGCATTATCTCCATTATTGATTGCATTTATTTCTATCTTTCCGTTTTCTGAAGTAAACTTTATACTATTATCAACTAAAGCCCTTAACATTTGCTTTAACAGCCTTTTGTCTGCATAAACCCGTTGAGAATCATTTTGTTTAGAAGATATATCACGATTTGGCGCAACAATCCTGCTCTCTTTTATTACCTCATTGATTAACTCATTTAGCCAAAATTCTTCTTTTACCAGTTTTTGAGTCCCACTCTCACCTCTTGCAAGGAAGAGTAGTTTTTCAATTAATTCCGTCATATTTGAAGTTTCATTTTTTATAGCATCAATTGATTCTTGAAGAACATCCCTATCTTCCTTTCCCCATCTGTCTATCAGGTTAATATATCCTTGGATAATAGAAATTGGCGTCCGAAGTTCATGGGAAGCATCAGATACAAATTGGCTTTGTCTTTCAAAGGAGGATTGCAGCCTGTCAATCATTTCATTAAATGTCCTTGCAAGTCTTGTCAGTTCGTCATCAGGCCCTATAACCTCTATTCTTTTGTTTAAATCATGAATACTGATACTTTGTGCAGTTGTAGTGATATTGTCTATCGGTTTTAATACTTTTTTACTTATGATAAAACCTATTAATACAGATATCATCATGCCAATTGCATCGGCAATAGCCATCAATACAAAAAGTATTTTCATAAATCCATATTCATTTTCCATATCCTTAATAACTTGCAGATAGACAATTTTTCCGCTATTAAGTACAATTTTACTATTTCTAAATACTAAATGCTTTTCTCCAGCTTCTATTTTTTTAGTAATATCTAAAGGCGTGGTTATTGATATTTCACCGGTATAGTTTTCTGACGAATTTAAGATATTACCATTTATATCTGCAATATTAATATCTACATTTTCATTAAATTGAACTTCTCGAATGAATTCTTTATTTAATAAATCTTCTTGCCCATTATCTGAATCCTTCATTTTATCAATCATAATACTACTTGTATTTTCGACCTGCTGGATTGCCTGATGGACAAGAAAATACTTTACGCCATACAGAATAGAGGCATTCAATAAAATTAACACTAATGAAAATAACAAGGCATAAATCATTGTTAATTTTAAAGAGATTTTGGTAAACCTCAAAAAATTAATTCTCATTTGTATTCTCCTTCAGCATATACCCCACACCCCTTATGGTATGAATAAGTTTGGTTTTAAAAGTATCATCAATTTTACTACGTAAATATCGGATATACACATCTACAACATTTGTATCTCCAATATAATCATAGCCCCAAACCTTTTCTAATATCTGCTCCCTCGTTAAAACAATACCTTTATTCTTCATAAGATACTCCAATAAATCATATTCTCTTTTCGTCAATTCAATGGACTTTCCATTCTTACTAACCTGCCGTTTTGATAAGTCCATCGTCAAATCACCTATCTGTAAATTTTCCCCAGTATTTACCAACTCATCCTTTCGCCTTAATGCAGCACGTATTCTTGCTAATAACTCTTCGATTGCAAAAGGTTTTGTTATATAATCATCTGCGCCTATATCCAATCCCATTACTTTATCAGTAACATCATCTTTGGCAGTAAGCATTATAACAGGTATATTTGAAAACTGCCTGATTCTTCTGCACACTTCCATTCCATTTAATCCCGGAAGCATAATATCTAGTAAGATTAGGTCATACTTATTTTCTTCCGCTTTTTTCAAACCTTCTCTACCGTCGAAGGCAGTATCTATCATATATCCTTCGTGCTTTAATTCAAGTTCTAAAAATCTTACTATCTGCTTTTCATCTTCTACAATAAGAATGTTATAATTCTTCATCTAATCCTACTCCTTATTTAAGATGTTTAGGTCCTATACATTAAACCTGTTTACCGAATTTGTCAAATCTTCTGCATAGGCTACCATTTTCTCGGTAAAGGCTGATATTTCCTGAATGGTTGCCGTCTGCTCCTCAATTGAAGCCGATATCTCTTCAGTACCTGCCGCACTTTCCTGAATAATTCCTACAATATTTGATATTTTGTATATATAAACATCAAACCTTTTTACAATGCTTTCATAAAATCATTTTCAAATAACTTTACTCAAACTTCGCACCTATAAATGTGCTGTCGAACCTTGACAATTCAATACTTTAAGGCAATTCATAAGCGTTAAGTTAAGCCACATTAAAGTAGGCAGTTGCGGCAAAGACCAATTGGATTGTCTTTTATACGGCAGATTAATAGCAATTGTTTTGATGTTTGTAATGTATTCTGCATTGCAGCAATTGATGTATTTGAATAAGCAGCGGAGTATAAGTATGATTCTGTTTATCAAATTAATTGCTACAAAAGCAGATATAATATCAAAAACCTTGCTGTAACTGCAAAAGCAATAAATTGTTTAGTATTCGTTTTTCAAAGGACAGCTGAACAAAGCTTACATGACTCAAGAACGCGTAAAACAACAGCTGAAATATTACGGGAGCATTCTTGTGTCATTAGTATTTAGCAAATTATGGCTTAGGTTAACGCCTATGATTCAATATTTAATGTTTGCTATTATTCCCTGTCCAATTTCTACAGACGCACAATATTTATCTACAAAACAAACTATAAATGATTCATTATATTTTGGAGGCTTTATTGTAAGAGGCCACATATGCTTACTTATGATGTCCTTCTCTATTTCATTTAAATCAAATACTTTAACAGCATTTTCAAGTGCTATATCTGGATGCCTGAATGCATGCTTCCCTCCACTTAGTTTTGTAGTTCTCCAATCATATAAGAATAAATCGTGCAGTAACCCACCCCTTGCAGCGGAAACATAATCTAAGCCTACATATCTACAAATCATATAACTGTAAAATGATACATTTAAACAATGGTCAAGACATGTCGTAAAGTAATGATGCCTATACCGATTCATCATTTTTACATTTTCATTTCTCAGCAAATCTTCAATGTAACTCTTATATTCCCTATAAATCTCGTTGTCTGCCTTTAACTTTAACCTTAATTCTTTTAAACTCATTTTGTACATATTCTCTAATCTCCTGATTAAGTTTGCCAACATTTAAAAATCGCAATTTAGGAAATGCCTGAAAAATCCTTTTGTATTTTACTACTCGTTCACGAAAATTTTCCATAGGGTTTTTATAATTCATCAGTACAACTTGCTTTAGGTCTATTATTTCTGCAACTGATTTTATTGTATCAAAAATAAAATAAATAATTATAATAGCCGTCATAATAAATTTCATTGACATGTTCAAAAAAGCAACATACTTAACAGTTATAGGATGAACAAAAGTGATTAGAATATAAGAAAGTATTCCCCAGAATATAGAATACTTTATACATACTCTCCCATGCAAATTTAAAAAGTTATTACTGTAATCCCACCATTTGCAGTTAAATATTTTCTCTAAAACATATCCGGTGATATATTCAAGTATTGTTGTTAATAACATAGCCAACAATATTTTAACTGGTGCTGACTCTGATATAATGCTAAGGCTATTATTCAAAAAAATTAGCAACTGAATAATCAATATTGCCCCAAATCCATATATGGGACAGAAAGGACCATGCAAAAATCCTCTATTAATAAATTTCTTTTTAGAAATACTAGCATAAATTGTTTCCAGCATCCATCCTATAAAAGAGTATAGGGCAAAATATATTACAATATCAAAAAAGTATTCCCCCACTGTTTCTTCCCCCTTACAATACTACACTCAACATTACTCATAAATGACCGGACCGTAATACTGAAATAATAAGAAACAATACTATTGCGCCGGCAATTACCAGACCAATTTTTAAAATTGTTATATTTAGAAAATATACCTCTACTCCTGTATGGGCACTCATTCCAGAACCTATAATAATGCCTGCAATGACGATACTGACTGCCAGTAACACCATACTAAATGAAAGACGGTTAAAAATTTTTTCTATTTGTTTCACAATTCTCTCAATATCCTTAATCTTAAACTGCATTGTAAAATCTTCATCTTCTATTTTTTCTAAAAAGTTCAGCATCGAGGATGGGAATTTCCTTGCTAAATTACCATAGTCCATAATTCCGCCAATAAATTCTTTTCCTATTTTTTCGGGCGAGAATATTCTAAACATTAACTTTCCTGTAATTGGCTCTGCAACTTCTAAAATATTAAGTTGTGGGTCTAATTTTTCTACTAAACCTTCTAAGGTAATAAGTGATTTTGCAAGCATTGTGAACTCGCTCGGAATCATAATATTATAGGAAAAGGCAAGGTGAAAAATCTCATTGAGTACCTCACCAATTTTTATCTCGCTTAGAGGAATTGACAAATATTTATCCCTTAATATATCAATATCCTTCTCAAGTTTTTTTATATTTACCCAACTTGACATTGCATCTAATCCTACTATTCCTTGAATAATCAATTTGCTGTTTTTAAATGTAATCCCCATTAGCATTTTAAGAAATTGGGTTTTCCGTTCCTCACTTAACTTCCCCACCATACCCAAATCCAAAAACGCAATTACATTCCCTTCTAAAACCATAATATTACCGGGATGGGGGTCTCCATGAAAAAAACCATCTCTTAATATCTGATTAAATATAGAAGTAGCAAGGTTATGAGCAATTACTTTACGGTTAAGCCCTGCTTTCTCCAGTGCTTCAAAATCATTTAACCGTATACCATCAATATATTCCATTGTTAATACACGACGTGTTGTATGAATCCAACTGATATTAGGAACAATCACATCTTTATCTTTCATAAAATTTTTCTTAAATGTTTCTGCATTTTCTCCTTCAATTCTAAAATCCAGTTCATTTTTAATAGTAATTTCAAATTCCTGCACCATCTTACTAAAATCATATAGTTTCCCATACTTCGTATGATTGTCAATAAAATATGCGAGGTCCTTCAATATTTTTAAATCAAGGTCAATGTTCCTCTCTATTTTAGGTCTTTGAACTTTGACAACTACTCGTTTCCCTGATAGTAATTCTGCAAGATGAACTTGTGCAATAGATGCTGCCGCTAAAGGCTTTTCATCAAATTTCGCATAGATATTTTCTAGTGAGTCATCCAATTCGCTTTCTATCACATTTCTAACTTCTTCAAATGGAAAAGGCGGTACTGTATCCTGCAATTTTTCCAGTTCTTCAATGATATCCTGTGGTAGAAGGTCGGGTCTTGTACTAATGATTTGCCCCAACTTTATAAAGGTAGGTCCTAATTCTTCTAATGATAGCCTTAACCGCTGACCTACAGTAAGTTTCGTAAATTTATTTTCAGCCGTGTGTTTTACTATTCTTTTCCTTATATTTAAATAAGACAGGATGCCCATCTGGTCTATGAAAGTACCAAAACCATGTTTGATAAACACTAGAATAATTTCTTGATATCTTTTAATATGCTTATATCGATTAATAGCAATCAATTTATATCACAACCTATTTACAGTTTTTTGCATATACCACTTAATTTTTTATATGTTATTTTTTAGTCTTGACTATAAGTTAAGTTTTAAACCAAAGAAGGTCGGATGACCGAATTAATTGTCTCAGGTAAAAACATTGTTCACTTTATGATTTTTTTACTTTTTTAATTCTTTCTTGAGATTACTAATATCATCTTTTGTTGCAATCTCTTGTTCATTTAGTATCTCTATGAGTTCTTGCCTGATAATCTTCTTTATATCTTTTTCTGAAAGTAAATCTTCTTTTCTAGCAATATTCATGTAATCCAATGATTCAATAATTACATCCTTTATCATTTTCTTAAAGTCTTCTCTCTGCTCTTCTCCCTTTTTTACTAAGTCATTAACTAAATCTTTTGCATCTTTTCTCGCTACTTCTCCCTTGTTTACTAATTCATCTACTACTGCTTCAATTTTTTCTCTTGAGTATGAAAATAAACCAAGTCCCATATTAATAGATTTTTCAATTATACCTGGCATACCAATCTCCCTTTCTTTTTACAAATTTATTCAAATAATATCTGCATGGCGTTTAATGCTTCCGGCAAATCTTCTTCTTCGTCATCAAGTAGAACCTGTATAGCCGTCCCAAACATTGCACCTAAAATAAGTCTTGATAAAGATTTTGGTGAATATCCTTTTAGATGCTTTATTTGAAGATTATTCAAAATGTACTTTTCTATCATATTCGATAGTTCCTTGAATAAATTGCTTAGTAAACCACTAAAAGCAGGTGTCCAAAGTGCTAATCCTGTAAAATCATATAGTAATTTAAAAAGTTCTGGATTGTACTTTAGTAAATCTCGAAAATATTTTATCAAAGATAATGCTCTTTCCTTAGGGAATGCCTCTACCGTTAAGCACTCCTCAATCTCTAATAAATATTTTCCAATCATCATTTTTACTACTTCTGTAAATAACCCTTCCTTATTCTTATAGTAATAGTTTAACTGGCTAAGGACAACACCTGCTTCATCAGCAATGTCTCTCAATGAAACATTGGCGTAGCCTCTAGAAGATATGCATTTAGAAGCAGCCAATAATATTTTTTCTGATTGGTTTAGTTTATCAGTTTCATCTGCCACGCTCTTTCTCTCCTCCTTTAATTCGGACATCCGACCTACAACAAAAATATTATCATACTTATAAGATTTAATAAAGATACTAATAAAAATATCCTACTTAAAATCAATTTATACTATCTCTTTGTGACTCTTATTGCTGTTAAATAATAATATGCATTGGTAAAAACCACCATATACAGCCCACGCCTCCAATTCCCAAGTAATGATACCCCGTAGGGGTAATCAACTCACATCATATTATCGCCACTGTACATATCGCTCCGTTCCTTACAGCCCTGTCTGTTTCCTCCTTTGGGTCTATTACACCCACTACGAGCCTCTTTTTTATTTCTTAAACATCTTGGGATAAGGCTTTGGAGGTTAGCCGTACCACAGGTGAAATTCCCTCAATAAACCTAAACTGATATACATTTTAACTATAACTTTATATTTCATTGAAAAACTTTTTTATTGCTCATTTAAAAGTTCCTTCAATATTGCTTTAGATTCCTGCGGGAGTATTTTAATAAAGTGTTCCAGTCCGATGTTGTATACAAGGGCAATTATCATATTTTCCCGTTCTCTTAAATCTGCTAGTGCCTGTCCATCAAAAAGTTCCAATTTGTTTTCATAGGGAGTATGCTGAGCCCACTGCTCACAAGTGAGCCTCTGTGGTTCTTTAAAAGGTATTAGTTCTTCCTTATCTTCTTCTGGTACAAAATACTCAAGTGCATTTTCTACCCATTTTATAAAGTCCCGCTCTTGTGGGATTTTACCGCCATTTTCTGCTATTTGCTGATTTACAGTATCCTCTGCTATTTTTCTAATATCTTCTTTGCCATCAAAAACCCTCAAAACAGTACTCTCGGGCAACTCAATAGTCTGTAATACTTGTTTTATACTAAAACCCATTTCTTTTAATTTCTTTACAATTTGCAGTGTACAAGACATTTCTCCTGTTAACTGACCTATTTTTCGTCCTTCTTCACGCATATCAATTCCCATATGCCTTTTTCCTCCCTAAAGTTCACAAGCCGCAATCTATAAAAATTCAGTATTAAATATAACTGCACTTATTTCATGGATAACCCCTTATTTATAGCAACCTGAATTATTTTGTGACAGCACTTTCCTAATGGATTATTCTTTTTACATTGGCTGTTTTTCATCGCCCCTGTAATTTCTATAATATCTTTAACGGTTTTTGCACCATGTTTTATTACGGCATTTATAACCTGTTCCTCTGTAACCTTGCTGCAGTAACAGGCGTATTTAGGATTGGCATCTTTTTTAAACCATATAGGCACTTTCACTTGCTGTTTATCAAACTTAACACCTGATTCTGGATTATAATAAACAATATCACATTCTTCATTTACGCATATATAATAATCCATATCTCCGACCAATTCTGCAAGGGCATCAACTACCAAATGCTTTACTGTAATATTTTTTACTTTAATTCCTGATGTTCTACACACAGGACATGTATCGTCATTTTCTATTTTATGAAATGTATCTTTTCCACCAGAGCAACAACAATTATTTATTTTTTCATTTGTCATTTCATCCTTACCTTCCTTTATTTTATCATTTTAATTATATACCCTCATTCTTGTATCAAGAAATATAAAATCTCAGAACTTTATTTTCTTTTCTTCTTTACCCTTTATAAAAGGACTTTTCTATTTTTTAATTTTTTCACTATTATGAATTGAACTGTTCAACACAACTTTATTATCTATTTAACACAACTTTTTTATTTTTAACACAACTTTTTTATTCGTGACACGAGTTTTTTTGGGTTATACAGAAAAGCCTTCTTTTTATGTGTACACAGGTTCATTTACATTTTTAAATATCAAAAGCAAAGATACAATTGCTAACAAGTCAAATAAAGACGTCATAGTAATCATTGGAAGAGTTCCTTCTATTCCAGCCAGGTTCATTGAAATTCCCTTTGATAAAAGCGCAGCCATTATCAAAACATTAGTGACCGTCGCAATTGGTGCTAACATGTAACCAAACGGTTTTTTCTTTATCAAAAGCAACCCTGATAAAAAAATCCCGGGCAGAAAGAATGCCAGGTCAAATGCTTGAACTGTGAGTGTAGTGCCATGCTCAACTTCCAAAGGTACAGAACCGTCAATGAGTGTTGGTATGACTCTCGCAAGCCACAAGTATCCTATCATTGCCGTAGAGAACATTAGGTAGCCTCCTGCAAACCTAACTGGCAATTTACTACTGAAATAAGAACTCATTTTTTCAATATCAAATGCCAGCAAAGTCAAAACAAATGCAAAAAAACTTGCTGACATAAGCACTACATATACCAAAAACAGCCTGTTATACATTGCAATAAATGTATATATCATATATGTAATTAAAAAATATCCTAATGTTCCACCCAGAAGCAGCCTTCCTTTTATTAAACCTTTTCTTGCCAGAAAGAGCGAGATTATAAGAATCGGGATGCCTAAACCCAATGTCACAATATCCTGCGGTATGGCCTGCAGGGCTGCTAATACAGAATTGTTGCCATATATTCCTTTACCGTAAATAGTTATTGTTTGACCGTGTATTGATGTAAAATTATATTCTCCAGGACCTTGTTTTGAAAAAATTCCACATGTTGTTGCAATCAATGACAGAGCAGCAATACATAATACCAGTAAACTTATAGACTTTCTAAATTTCATATTCCAAATACCCCCTATAAATTTGCTTAATAACTATTGTATCACACTTTAATAATATACAATGCAATATTTGTAAAATAAATGAATGCCTAAGATTCTCTTCTTAGCCCTGGACTTCTACTTTTTATTGATTCAATAATCGGATTTATTGATTTTTTATTTGTCCAGTCAGCAGGATGTTTATAGCATGCAAGCATTCCTTTTTCATCGTCAGTAAGTTCATCAGGTTTCTTATGCTCAATTTTTTTCTTTAGAAAATACATTAAAACTCTGTCAATTGGATTTAACTTCTTATAATTGAAGCCACCCCGCAAGTGGAAGAAATGGACTTTCTCCTTCATTTCTTCAGTAAAATTATTGTTTATAATATCATTTATTGCTTCAGGATGTGCGGGAGACGCACCTACAGAGAATACTATCACTTTTTTATCTTTCATTCTGTCGAAGTTCTTTTTTATGAGTGAGATACCCAAAATACCAGCAGCATACAGTGAACCGCCATAAACAATTGTATCATATTTGAGTATGTCATTTAGTGTAATTTTAGACCTTTCAAATAAATCCGCCTTGACTTCATCTGCAATCCACTGTGCATAGCGTTGTGCGCTGCCATATTTTGATTTATAAATAACAACTACTTTATTAATGTTATCTGACATATTATTTTTCCCCCTCTTTTTTCACCTTATCTCCTCCATACAAAGTCCGATAAAATATATATGCTTTTACTTTATCATCTTCAACATATCATTGACTTCATCTATGCTAAATTCTTCAGGGTCAAAAGAACCCCCCACCCATTCAAGCATGGATTCATGCTCTGGATGCTGCGGGTCTTGGATTGCTTCAAGGAAATCTTCATATCCCCACGGTCCCCCTACATCTTCAGGCGGGCAGTTTCTTTTACCACCGATACATATTGGATATTTAATGCCTTCTTCCGGGTCAAGCACCTTCTCAACAACAATGTCATGTCTCCAGTCATCACCAAAATCGTAAACATATCTGAATTTATCCTTTGGTGCAAAGTTCATGCTGCTTAACTTTACCCTTTTTGCACTTTTAACTTCATATCTGTCGTAAAAGTCCCAGTCATCATCTTTTTCCCCAATAATCATTTCTCCCAGCCTAAACTCATAAAGGTGGGATTCAAACCATCCCATCGCATACTGGATTATCCTGTGGAGTTTATAAAACGTGATATCGTCTCTAACCAATACCCTCCTCCAGACAGGAGGCTTTACGTCTTTTAATGTTATTTTCAACTGAAGAATTTTCATACCCTCACGACTCCTTCTATCTTATCATTTCTCTATATTTTGCAATAGTAAAAATAATATCCTATTATCATTATACATTAATATTTATTTATCCAAATACCTTACTATAAATATCGGCTTCTATTTTTTAATATCCATGCTTTGAACCATAATAAATTAACCGTTATAACTTCAATTTTATTTTGATAAAATTTTGCTACTTATCAAACAAGCATTCTGCATTTGTAATTCTTAATCTTTAATTCTATTTTCATACCACTTTATAACCTTTCAATAGCATAACTTCATTATTCTAGAACCAACTTTATTATTACAGAACCGACTTTATTGTCACAGAATCAACTTTATTATCACAGAGTCAACTTTATTATTTTATATACTCACCCTTATTCCTTATCCCTAAAAATCCTTACCCCTAACTATGTATATTTAAAATAATCTCCACTCCACCCCCCACACCCTCAAACCCTTATGCCTTCTCGCCTTAACCCTATTTCCCTAATCTCTTCCATATAATAAAGTCCGCTCTATTTTCTCATATTTTTATCCCATTTATTATCATATTTTCCTTAATTCTTGTAATGATTTTTAAAATAAAGTTGGTTCCGAATAGGGATGTTTTGAAAGGGAAATAGGGATAAGTTTCATGGGTTAAATTTTAAGGCATGCACATTTTTCAATCCATTTCTCAATCGCTGTATCAATATTTAAATCAATATAATAATCAATACTTCTCTCAATCCCTTTAAAATCAATAGTTTGAAGGTTGTAATCAATATAACATTCTAATCAAAATTCTAATCTCCTTAACCCTTACACCTTATCCCTCACCGCCTACCAAAAAGCAAACCCCGCAGCAAATCAGGAGTTATCCTGCATTTACTACGGGATTTTGGAACGAACTTTATTTTTATGGAGCGAAGTTTATTATCATGGAGTGGAGTTTATTTTAGTTATATAATATTGATTTATTTATTTCTCACTTAATTACTGATTTGTGCCTTTTTTGTAAAAACAATTTGCGTAACAATTCCAATTACAATAGACAAAAGAATAACGCCAATCCAAATCTCAAATCCAGGATGATGCTGAAGTTTATATACTTTTTCCGCCTTCATACCTTCAACAATCTTACTTTCATTATATTTCTTTATCAACGCCCCAAGATAGTTACCGACAAAAATGCCAGTGGCAATTCCTATGGTCATAAATGCTGAAACAAGTTGTTTATTTAAGAAAAGAAGCAATAGAGCAACTGCACATAAAATTAAATAGAACTTCCAGTTATGTGTTGCCCACTTGAACAAATATTCTGTATTTAAAACTGTAAATGCTAACAAGGCAATCACCGCTAAAACAACGACCTCAATAATCACAAAATTGTATTTATTTTGTTTCATAGTTCCACCTCTCTACCCTCTGAACTTCTTACTCTACAAATTTCTATATATAGTAAATTGTATATAAATAAAAACTCATGTCATCCTCCTTCCCTCCTCAACCCCCTATCCCTTCTCTCCTTAACCCTATTCTCCTAATCCCTTCCTGATAATAAAATCCGCTCTAAAATTCCATAATTTTATCCCATTTATTAATACTTTTTCCTTAATTCTCGTAACAATTTTTTAAAATAAAGTCGGCTCTTTTTAGAGGTAAGTTGAAAGGGCAAAGGTATAGTGAAAACTCCTTTCTTGTTGGTGTTTGTTTACACTATATATTCGACATGCAAAGGAGTTTTACTTTTGGTATTAAAAGTAATTTTATTACAAACACTTCAATAATCCAGGGGCAAAACACCTAAATCCCATATCTCAAACCATTGATTCTACTGGAGTTCAAGATTTGAAATTCCCTCAATTAGGACTCATTTCTTGCTTAGATTGATCATCTATCTCACAAAACTCCCTATGTGTATTTACAAGTCCATATGACAAAAAGATATGTATTACCAAAATTTACTTTAATTTCTTTTAAAAATATTTGCACACCTGACATACTCAAATCATAATTTAGTCTATCTCCAATCAATGACCACACATAAATATTCTAAAGGATTATGGTAAAGTCCTGCATAGGCGTCTGGTGCCTTTTCAGGTTTTATGACATGACTTATAATTTTGTCTACAGGAAGTTTATGATTCCGTATCAGTTTAAATATGGTATCATAATTCCACTCAACGCTGAATGCATTTCCTCTATCTACTCTAACCGGAAACTGCCACATATGGGCTCCACGTACTGTAATATTTTTTATATGTATATCCCAAAATATATCATTTGCATCTGTTTCAAAGGGCACACGGGGTGAACCTAAAAGGATGACTTGTCCACATACAGCGGTAGACTGAATACAGTTTTTAATAACTCCAGTATGCCCAACAGCATCTACTGCAACATCTGCACCTTTCCCCTTGGTCATTTGCATGATAATATCAACCTGTTTTTTGGATTCTACATCTACAACTGTGTCCACTCCGGCTTTTTCTGCCGCAATACATCTTTCTTTCACAGGGTCTACTCCTATTACATTCGCTCCTTTCATCTTATACATAAGTGCTGCAAGAATTCCCACTGTTCCCAAACCAAAAACGACAACCGAATCTCCCAACCGAATTTTGGTGATATTTGGTGCTGTTATTGCAATTTGTGCCATACAAGCCACTGCTGCATGAACCGCATCTATCTCCTCAGGTACTGGGAAAAGATAACACCACTGATGTTCTTCCCCATGCAAAAAGCGCTGAACAGATGCATGCTTTCCAGCATAAAATACCCTGTCACCTACATTAAAATTTTTGATACCGCTACCTTTTTTTACAATTCTCCCTATACAGCCATAGCCAGGTCTAAATGGAAATGTTACTTCCTTTTCCAATGCATATAGACGTGCCAATTCCGTACCCGCACTAATAATAGATGTTTCTGTTTCGAGTATAACTTCCATAGGTGCAAGATTATTACAGTCAATGTTTTCACTTTTAAACTGAACAACCCCTTTTTTAGTGAATTCAATATAATTCGATTGCATTAAATCGTCCCTCCATCTATAAAATATTTATAGCTTAATTCATGATCAGTATGATACTGAATTAAATACCTTTGAACATAACCTTAGGAAAGGCTTCATTGAAAGCCTTTCCTAAACTTATTAATAGCATCGAATAGCATTATTCAGTTAAAGTTATACAGTCAATATCAAGACTTGCAGGTCCAGCATTCGCCTGAAGCTTAATAGTGTTTGAATCTGAATTTAAGTTTACTGTCTCTGTCACCGTTGTAAAATCACTTGCTTGCGTGAATGAAACTTCTTTTACAAAATTACTATTTACATAAAACTTCCTTACAGTAGAATCATAAGTATATAAGTACCTTATGTCCATATTTTTGCTTCCACCAGTGCCTCCGTCTACAGTGAAGGTTATTGAAGATGAACTATCATCCCACAAGGCTACTGTCTTCCCCCCGGAAGCATCTGCTTTATCATAGATTGTATACGAACCTGTAAGTGCTCCCTCTTCTGCCTCATAGGTATAAGTTGTTGAACTACCTGAAGAAGAATATATTTCAAGCTTATCTGCCGTTATAACATACCCTGTTGAGCTTGAATTCTTCCTTCCTGTATAAGATGCCCTGATCGTATGCGTTCCTTCTGATAGTGTATCACTACTCCACACAAGTGTTTGTTCTTGCCGGCTTGAATTGTAAAAGTCTACATCAACCGGTGTTCCACCGTCAATAGAGATTTCTGCTATCCCGTGGTGTGCATCATTCGTGCCATAAACATCTACCTTTGTACTGTTAAATGTGTACTCGTAGTATGCACCTGAAGTATAAGTATAATGCTCATCTCCATTATAGAAGTCCGGGTCTGATGCAGTTTCCCATGTTCCTGTATATGAAAAATCCGTATCATTAACCACGGTTACATCATCTGAAGGAGTTGGAGTTGGGGTAGGGGTTGGCGTTGATGAACTTCCTGAAGGATATACAAGGTCATAATGATTGTCTCTTATATACCTTGTTGCAGGTCCTAAATCATCAAGATCACCATTACTGTCAACACCGTTTGAGGTCCAAGCCATTACGTCCTGCCACCCATTACTTAACGCCGAGCTATAATCGTCCGTTATTGTATGCCCTATTGAGCCAACTGCAGGGCATTCTCCTATAATTGCAGGTTTACTTGTTTCCAACCCATAGTCTGCTGGACTCATATAGGAAGGAATCCCAAAATAAGGTTCCTGCCAATCATAGTAATAAGGTGCGTAAAAATCAACGTAAACATCTGGATCATTAACAATTGCTTGTAATGCACTGTCGCCCCATCAATTCCCCTGAGCATCGGTACAGGTTTCACTGTTCCACTTGATACATGCAGCGCCTTGAGTAACAAGTATGTCAGAATTCTCATGTACTGCTTTTGCAACCTTAGCAACATATTCTTGAAGGTCTTTCTTCGGTAAAGCACCACGATCTTCCTGTTCGTGTACCCATTCTATTTCATTGCAAGGCTCGATAGCAAATAGGTACGGATTGTTTTTATACCTATTCACAAAAGGTATTACATAGTTATTTACCATGGAATCGATATTTGAACTGGAGGTATACATGTTTCTCCATGCTTGGTAGTTAGGGTTATCTGTTATAGTGTTGTCAAACGATATCAATGTAGCCAGTATATATACCCCTCTATTGGCCGCGATCTGAAATAAATCATCAAGATCTTCCCAATGGGCCTGTGTGGCTCCTGTAACATTACCGCTACTTTCTATAGTAATTCCACCATCACCGTTGCAATTAATCCACACTCTTGTTGCATTGATTCCGTTCTCTGCAAGTCTCTGAAACTCTTGGTCCCACTGATTATAGTCAAAATTGCCACCAAAATCATTCCATGCAAGCCAAGGTGTGTTCGCTGCATTAATCCATATGCGTTCTCCGCCTGCATAAATTCCGTACCTGACACTGTAATTCTGTCACCAAAAGCTGCTTTGGCGGACTGCATAGGCTGTATTTGAAAACAAATTAGCCCTAGCAAAACAATACTCATCACTATACAAAAAGTCTTTTTAAAATTTCTCACTATAACCTTAGCCTCCTTAATGACTACTGTATAAAACCCTTCACTATACAATAGTTTTGAGAATTTATATCAATAAGGTAATTGCACTACTATGTACTATATAGGTCTATTGTACCTTCCCCCCGGCTTGACCCCTTTATCTTGGACATAAACTCTTAAATTCTAGCTTATTCACAGTATTACAATATAAGTCGGTTTGCCATTGACATGGAGCTACTGTGGCTATGGTTCCTCGCCCTGGGGCCAGCCCAATAATTAAGGGCTTGCCAGCTCCTAAGGCTACCATATCCACCTCTCCAAGTAAATGGTCCGCTCCGCCAAACCTTAGATGAGTAGTAATGGTCAAGCCTTGATTTCCAGCGCTTTCACGGTATTGGAAATGACTCCTTCATAATATTCTGTAGGAGAAAGACCATAAATGCTTCCATGGATTCTTCGATTGTTGTAGAACTCTACAAAATGGGCCACTGCCTCATAAGCCTCACAATAGTTCCTGAATTCATACCAGGACAGACATTCATCCTCCAGGATGGAATGATAAGATTCAATGTGAGCATTGTAGTTTGGTGATTTAATGGGGATTCTTTCATGCTCAATGCTTAGTTCATCACATGTATCTTAAAAGAGATAACTGATAAATAAAGGCCCATTATCAGAGCGAATAACCGGCTTATTCTCCCTGGTATACAGGTCTCTTCGCATTAGGGCTCTTTTCAATGTTACAACAGCATCCTGGGCACTGCAGTTGAGCCCCATATAGTAGTCAATGATATTTTTATCAAATACATCGATGTAGGAGAGTAGAAAGAAGAATCTATCCTCCCCAGTGATGTACCCGTATTTAACATCTACTTCCCATAGTTGATTAGGGCCTGTCACTGTGCGGTTCCTGGCAATCTTCTTAGGACGCTTAGGCTTTATCTTTCATTGAGGACGGAGAATATTGAGTTCCATACGCAGACGGTAAACCTTCTTC
The DNA here is from genome assembly GCF_002252565.1 of Petroclostridium xylanilyticum. Taxonomy (NCBI): domain Bacteria; kingdom Bacillati; phylum Bacillota; class Clostridia; order Eubacteriales; family Oscillospiraceae; genus Petroclostridium; species Petroclostridium xylanilyticum. Next base: position 3,392 of record NZ_NPML01000002.1, on the reverse strand, counting down.
TTGTTAATGACCAGGTGAAGCTTCTTTCAAAGGGCTATGGTGAGTTTCCAATATCCATAAGCAGCCCCTTCATTCTCAATGAACTGCACAAGCCATTTTTTAATCCTGTCATCACTAATCCTGTTACCGTCTTTTTTATAGGAGTACCCAGGGATAGGCCGTCCACCATTGTAATTAGGCTCTTTATTCTTGTTGTTGATGTGATAGTAATACGTAGAGCTGGGAATGTCTAAAATGGATAATACCAGATTTACAGGATGACCCTTTTTGATGTACTTACAGGCTATTTCAATCTTTTCAGAGCGTGTGGGTTCGTTTTTTTTAACAGGTCACGAAGGATCTGATTCTCAAGCTCCTTTTCACCCAGTAGTTTTTTGAATTGTTCATTCTCTACAGCTGCTTGTTTGGCTTCTAGACTTCCGTGAAGCTGCTCTATGGATCCGCCCAATCCTATTGGACTGTTATTCTTGGCCTCACGAACCCATCGGGATACCATATTAGAATTTAACTCATACCGCCTGGCAACAACAGAATTGTTACCAGTCTCAAGAGCTTCTTTTATCACTTGTGCTTTGAATTCTGCGGTGTATTTTTTCCTTTGCATTGGAATGCCCCCTTGCTTATGTTCATTGTATCAAATACGCTTAGTAAATTTCAATCCAATTAAGGGGCTTAAGAGCCCTTTATAAAGCGTAACCACCTCTTTTTTCGTCATGAATTTATTGTACAGTTACTAAATTTTTATAGCTAATTTTAATGCTTTCCAAAGGTGATATATCAAATGCTTCCTGCTCAACTACAAACCATTTAAGCGTATACTCTTTAGATACTTTTATAATTTCTGGGATATCAACGATTCCTGTTCCAACTTCTGTACCTTTTTTACTTTCCTTATCTTTCATATCTTTAAAATGAATATAAGGAATTCTAGATGCATACTTCTTGTAGAGCTCTAAAGAATCAATATTGGCATATTCAACCCAAAACGTATCAAATTCAAAATTAACATATTCAGGATCTGTATTTTCAATTAATAGATCTATTGCGTATTTTCCATCAAATAAATAAAACTCATTCCCATGAATATGGAACAAAAAATTGAATCCGTTTACCTTGCACTCCTTCCCCAGTCTATTAAACCTCTTTGCAGTTTGCAGTGTCACTTCTTTGCTTGAAATATACTTATCAGGGATAAAGGGACATATAATTGTTTGTATTTCAAGTAAATTGCAATACTTTAGATGATGCTCAAAATTATTTTCCAGCTCATCTATAATAACATGCACGCCTGCCGGCAAAAGATTTAATTCATTGATTTTTTGCTTTATCCTTTCTACAGGAGTCTTATAAAAACCTGCAAACTCAACTCCTTCATATCCCACTTGTGCTACTTTTTCAAGAGTCCCAAGATAATCTTTTTGTATTTCCTCTTTAATTGTATATAGTTGCAATCCTACTCTAGGCATTATATACCCTCCAATTCAATTTTTACTATTAGTATGATAAAATTGTTTTCCGTTATAAATTCAAGCATCCGACTTTCATTTCAATAGAGTAGTCTTACCTTTCTTTATTTGGCACCTTTATTGTACCATGCAACGACCTTCCATCTTTCCTTCCCATGGAGAGGTTTACCTACAATGTCAAGTTTTCCATTGTTGTTCAAATCTACAAGAAATCCATCATGTATACCTGTTCCTTCATCAACTATATGCTTAATGAAATTACCTTTCCCGTCATTTTCATATATGAATATACAAGGTTTCCTTCCTTTATAATCTCTGTTTTCATCAGCTACACCAATTTCACCTACAAAAATATCTACCTTACTATTTCCACAAATGTCTCCTGCTTTTAAAGAGTGCGGATCTAACAAGTTTTCATCGATCAGATGTTCTTGCCACATACCTGTAATTTCATTACTCGGTTTGAACCAAGCCAATTTTCCCCCTTGAGGCTTATTGTATATACACGCATCTCCCTCTGAAAGAATAATTTCATTTTTTCCATCTCCATCAACATCAGCAATAAATACCTTTGTGGAAATATAGTCTTTAGCATACTTATGTCTGTACCACTTTCCACCCCCATATTTAAACCAGTGAGTTCCACACACGATTTCATTCTTTCCGTCTCCATCTATATCACCAATAGCCAAGCCCTCCTCCGGCTGAAGACCTTCTTTGTTCCATTGCCAAGGTTCTATCGATTCTGCGATTTTAGAAGCTATTTTCTCTATACCTGGCCATGGACTCATTGTGGGATCTTCAGGAATAGGTATTCTATAAAGGTGTGTACCTCCATTTTGTTGATTTGTAAACACGATTGACATGGCACCATCATTTGTGACATCTGCAAATACAATATCATGAAACTGATTGTTTCCGGTTTTGGCAATCAATCGCTTTTTCCATTTTCCCTTTTCGTTTGCTGGATTTTCCCACCAAAATATTTCATCCCTTCTTACATCGGAGCCCACAACAACATCAGGGTACCCGTTTCCTGTAATATCATAAACAGTTCCTCCACATTCAATCCCCACTAAATCTTTATCAATCAAGTGAATATCCCATTCTTCATTTTCGCCTCTATTTTCAAGCCAGACCATTTTACCATTTCTTCCACCTATAACAACATCAACCAGTCCATCATTGTTGATATCACCTACCGCCGAAAATGTATTCATATCCATTTCGCTTGTAAGAGTCACATTAACAATTTCAGCAATAATTTTTTTCTTAAAATTCACTTTGCTCATTTGAACATTCCCCTTCCTACCATAAAGCTCATTTCGTCTTTATCACTATCATCCGATATATTTAAATACGTTCTTTTTAACCAACCCGTCCACCATATTTTTTTATGATTTCTTTCCACTGCTGTACTTTATCTTCACTGACAGTCTCTAATTCAGTAAAGCTATAGCTTTTTCCTATCTGTTCCCACTTATGCTTGCCAATATCATGATAGGGCATGAGCTCTGCATTTTTGATACACGGATAAGTTTTACATATTTTAGCAATTTCTTGAAAATGATATTCTGTATCATTAACTCCTGGTATTATAGGACACCTCAAAATCATATTCGCCCCTAAGGAATGAAGTAAGGTTATGTTGGCTAACACTAAAGTATTATCACAGCCTATATACTCTCTATGCAAATCACAGTCAGTAAGTTTATAATCAACTAAGAATGTATCTACTAAAGGAACTAGCTTTTTAAGTCTATCCTGTGCGACTATGGCATTCGTTTCTATGCATGTATTTATATTTTGTTCTTTTAGTGCTTTTAAAAGTTTTTCTACAAACTCAAATTGAAGGGTACACTCACCTCCTGATAAAGTAACTCCTCCACCCGACTCCTCATAAAACTTTTTATCTTTTTCTACCTC
>NZ_NPML01000001.1 GCF_002252565.1 Petroclostridium xylanilyticum | reverse complement strand
TTGTCAATAGGGATTCTTGAAAAATTTATCCTTCGATATCGGTCTTGATGTACCTTGGTAACAGAATATTCAGCAATTCTATGATATTACGAGATGTTAAGTCTAATTCTCTAAAATTGGGGGGTTAATCCGCTTTTAAAAGTTTTTCTACAAACTCAAATTGAAGGGTACACTCACCTCCTGATAAAGTAACTCCTCCACCCGACTCCTCATAAAACTTTTTATCTTTTTCTACCTCATGTATTATTTCACTTACCGTCATTTCTCTCCCTATCATTTTAAGTGCGTCGGGTATACACACATCGATACATTTCCCGCAGCTGATACACTTATTAAAATAAACATGATGCTTCCTATCCTCTATTTCATGCACATGTTGTGGACATATCTTTTCACATTCTCCACATAAAACACATTTTGCGCTATCAAAGGAAAGCTGCTTGTTCTTCGAGATAGACTCCGGATTGTGACACCATTTGCATCTTGCATTGCATCCTTTAAAAAAGACAGTGGTTCTAATGCCAGGACCATCATGTAAGCAAAACTTTTGGATATCGAATATCATTGCTTTTATATCTTTATTATCCTTCATAAGTCGTTCTCCTAATGATTTCATTTTGTACAACAGGGTTTAATTCTACAAATCTGGCACTGAAACCACCTATTCTAACAATAAGATTTCTATATTTATCCGGTTCTTTCATTGCATTCTCAAGGTCATCTTTCCCGACACAAGAGAAATTTAGCTGTACCCCATTATGATTAAAAAAAGTAACGACTACATTCTTCAACTTTTCGTATGAATTTTTAAACATTTTCTTTGTAAGTTTAATGTTATTAATTACTCCTACATGCTTTGTGTTGTTAAATTTTGACATTGAATTCAGAAGAGATGTCAGGCCATTCTGGTCTGCACCTATAGAAGCACCATTACCATTTGCCATAGGGTCTTTATATTTTCTTCCACATGCAGACGCAAGGCAGTATACTCCCCATTCTGCACTCATTGAATTATTTACGCTGACCATTAGATACTTGTTTAGCCCTACTCTTTTTCCCTCTCTCATCGTCGCTTCTGCAATATGATTGAATACTTTCTGTGCCATATTGTCAGCATACTCATCGTCATTCCCATACTTTGGCGCTTTCTTAAAAAGCTTTCTTTCTCTTTCATAGCCTTCAAAATTTGCATCCAACATCTCTACTACCTGTTGAAGCGTGAATTTTTTTTCATCATAAACAAGCTTTTTTATCGCTGAAAGACTATCTGCACAGCTTATCATACCAAATACTTCTGAAGCAGCATTGAGGTATCTTACGCCACCATCAAGTAACGGACAGCCCCTCTTGATGCAGTCATCCATAAGAAGTGAAATAAAAAGGTATCCTGCCTCTTCTCCTGCAACGTCATAATTCATTTTCATTTGTTCTGCTAATAATCGAACATTTCTTTCCACATATACACAATATTGTTCAAATAACTTATCGAACGTATCTAATTTTTCAATCCCACCAAAAGGTTCTTCTAATTGCATGTTCCATACTCTATCATAGCCATCATGCAAGACAAGCTCTAATGCCTTCAATAAATTAATTCCGTTATTTGGTGTACCTGTACTTAACCCTTCTAATACATATTCACCACAGCCAAAGGGGACATATCTTTCTGCTTCCTCCCTGCTAACTTCATAAGCTTTCATAATCGCAGGAACATTCGTCTCATCACTATATATAATCGGATAGCAGTAGCCCTCACCAATGATCTGTAGCGCTGTATCTAAAAGCTGTTCATTCATCCCTTTGTAATATCTTAAGGTCAGCTGTGGAACTACCTCTTTCACTCTCCTTGAAACTTCCATAATCGTAAGCGCAAGCCGATCCGCTTTCTCTTCATTTCTTCTGCCTACTCCTCCTACAATGACACGACAATCATGCACTTTTCCTATTCTTACAAAATGTCTCCACAGTGAACTTAAGTATTCTATAGCTTCTTCTTCACTGATAACACCGTTGTCTATATCATTACAATATAAGTCTCCTAAGTAAACATCCATTCTTCCGTAGTTCATTAAATCTGAAACCACTGCATATATCCAGAAAAGCTGTACACCTTCTTTAAAACTCGCAGGCTTTTGCATCTTAATATTTTCTAAAATATAAATCATTTCGCATAATTCTTTTCTCCTCTTTGTACGAGTTTCTTCTTGTAATAATTCTTTTGCATTCCTTATATATATGTCACAGGCCTTGCACAGTAAATCCAATGAACGTTCAAGGGCTTCGTAAAATGCATTGTCCTTCTGCTTTCTCGCCTTTTGAATTTCTTCTCTTAATCCCGGTATTCCAAGTCTAATAAGTTTATCGAGGTCTACATTAGTTCCGGCAATCCTTGCAAACGCATTGGCTAATCCCGGTTGTGTGTACGCTTGTGGAAGTATAAAACCATGAGTATCTTTAAATCGTTTATTCAGTTTGCTCATCGTTTGTTCTTCTTCCCAAAAATCTATCATTTCCTGTACCTGTGTAGCAAAATCGGATGTAATAGAACCTCCAAGCGCACCTAACGCCTTTTGTACCTGTTCTTTATGAAAATAATAGGTATATATGCCACCATACTGCGGACTAAATCCTACAAATCCGTGCTTCATAAATCCTGCGACTAAGTCCTTCTCCTGGATGGGCTGAAGTACATGCTCAATTTGCATTTCAAGACATTTTACCTCTCTTAACTCTTTCGGCATAGATAAACAGTTCTTATATAATTCAGTAAATTCTACAGCATACTCTAGCTCTTTTAAATAATCCATAATATCCCCCTTTTACCCTGAAATATAACTTTATGTGTATTCCATTATAACGAATGTATATTTTTTAGATACTCATTTTTTTAATCCAACATTGCATTTTTTAACATATGAGATATAATAAAAAATAAGAGGTGTTTTTATGGACTTCCCTGTTCATTTAGAAAAAATTAAGGATTTACGTACAAATGCATCCTGTGATTATCATATTGAAATTCATGAAGATAGAAAATATTTTATCCCTCATAGTCATAACTTTCTTGAGTTTAGTTATGTTATCCAAGGAATGGGTAGAGAAACTATAAATGGGAAATCTCATGTGATGAAGCCCGGAACATTTTCTATCCTTTTGCCTTATCAAGTTCATTCACTTTACTATGATTCCAATACACCTCTTAAATATTATGTAGTCACCATAAGTATGGAACTGCTTATAGGTAAAAATAATATTTTTTCAGAGTTGGGGGAACTATTACTTAGAAATCATCCGGATTTATCTTCTTCTATTCACCTCGAAGGGGATAAAGCTATAAAAATGAATGAGATATTTAAGCAAATGCATCATCATTATTATGATCAAACTCTCACAGGAAATATTCTTGCAAAGGCAAAAATAATTGAAGCACTTGCATTATCAGTAAACTGGAGGCAAAAATCTTCTTTATCATCAACCGCAAATCATACTAAATCCTCCATTACTCACACTCATAATAGTCGTTTTTGGGATATTGTTTATTACGTTCATACTCATTACAATGAAAGACTTTCCTTAAATTATTTATCTGAAGTTTTTGATATGAGCGTGCCTTATATAAGTACATCTTTCAAAAAAATACTGGGCGTTAAGTATTTGGATTTTTTAAATGAAGTTCGTATTCAAAATGCCTGTGCCCTACTTGCTTCAACAAATATCTCTATAACAGATATTGCCTATGAAACAGGCTTTGATTCCTATTCTACATTCTCAAGAGTATTTAAAAAGCTGCGAGGTGTAAGTGCAAAAGAATATCGTAAGTTAGTAAAGCATTAGTCTTGCTCTAAAATATGTTAATTTGTCATAAAAAGCAGTACTTTTTTCTAGTTCATTACATATGTGAGATAATTTAATAATTTTGATTCAACATTAAATGTTGAATCAAAATATTTAAAGCACCATATTTAGGACGGTCTATTGATTCGGGAGGGTAAGCATCAAAAAATATACGTTGTTCCCATAAAAATCTATCTCCGCCGATAAATGCAGATTTTCCACCATTGGTTGTGCCAGTACGAAATTGACCATGATATTGTCCCTGTTCTAACAAGTTTCCCATAACAGTTTTTCCGTTATTAGAAAATCTGTCGGTATGCAAATTTATGGTAATAGGTTTAGATAAAACTTGATTTATCAGCAAACAAACATCAACATTAAACGGCTTGCAAATTTTCTCTAAATATGCTGTATGTTCTGCATTTTTCGATTCCGCATATTTTCTCACTTTATCAATAGCGTCTTTTTGATAATGCAACACAATAACACCTCATTTCCCGCCAAATAAAAATAAACCTTTTAATCTTTGTTTCACATTTTTTTACCAATATGAATAGAGTAAAAACAAAGATAATATTTATTTCCTCGATACAACCATAAAGTGTGGACTCATTCCCATAATTTCTTCTTCGTTTTCTGTGTATCTTACAATATTTAACAATCTTTCCCTGCTGTTCTCATCTTCCCACTTTTCATTTAAACAGGGTGTAAACCAGATTATTCCTTCTATTGTATGCTTTTGGATTGTTTTAAAACCTACCGATTCAATTTCTTTTTGTAATTCTGATGGAGTTTGAAAATATGCCTGTGCAATTAAATTTGGATATTCTTTAGGTCTGATATGAATACCTGATGATAATTCATTTTTAATCATATTATAAAATATATCATCATCCAAAAAGTTATTGTCTTTTCCGTAGGCTGACAGTGCCCAGGTTGTAGAACTGAACTTTGAAATACCTACTGAAAATAAAAGACCACCTTTCTTCAAAACTCTTCTTGCCTAATTCAGAACTTGCAGTCTGTCATCCCTGTTTTGCAAATGGTACAACGGTCCCATAAGCAATACAATATCCGCACTTTCATCCGGTCTGTTAACATTTCTTGCGTCACAAACCTCTGCTATGTACGTATTATTTTCCTTTTGATTCTTAATTGCATATTCAACTGCCGATGGTGCTAATTCTAAAAGATGTACTTCGTTTCCCAACTCTGCGAGCCAAGAAGAGTAAATTCCGATACCTCCACCAATATCGTAAATTATATTATTAGTGCTGGTAATATATTTTTGCAATATTTCTTTAGTTCTATATAATTCTACTTTTCCAAGTCCTCTTTCTAATCTGCCTATTTCCGCACCAGCATTATAAAACTCAAATACCTCACTTATATTATCCATATATATCCTCCGTATAAGAATCTGTAAATATCAAATCATCTATCTCTAGTTTAAATTCCCAGTTATATAAAATAGATTTTATATATGCGTTATCAGTAATTTTAGTAACAGTCAATGCCTTGCCTTCTTTATTGAGTCTACTTTATTGAGTTTATCAATCGCACATTGTATGCACTTTTTATATAAATCCATAGGAGTTTCTTTAACAAAATTAAAGTTACTCATTGAACTGCTTATATAAATTTTCAATAAACGCATAGGCATCCTGCCAATTTAAATTTGCTGAATTACAGAGCAAGATAACACTAAATTCCTTTTCATAAAATCTGACAATGATACTTCTGAAACCTGCATCTCCACCTGTATGCCAAATTGTCTTTTCTCCGCATCGGTCTTGTATCATCCACCCATAACTATATCCACCCCATGATGCAGTTAATATATTGCCAGACGAGTCCAGACCTGGCTTAAATATTGCACTCTTCGTATCCTCTCTTATTAGTTTATCGCCATATAAGGCATCATCCCATTTTTTCAAATCCGATAAAGAAGAAAAAACATTCGCACATCCCGTTGCAAGTGTATCTACATAAAAACATTTCCACTGTTCTCCATTCTTCTCATACCCATAGGCTCTGTGGGATATGATTGGCTGTTCTTCATTAAAGACAGTGGTGTTCTGCATACCTATTACATCAAAAATATACTGTTTTAGGTAATTTCTAAATGTTAAGCCAGTTATTCTTTCAATAATCAATGCCAACATCACATAGTTGGAGTTAGAGTAATCAAATTTGCTGCCAGGAATAAAGCAAAGATGTTCCTCACTTTTCAACAGACTCAGAACTTCTTCATTAGTGGAATAAAGAGAATTATTTCTGGCTTTTTGCCAAAGAAGTTCATTATAATCAATTAATCCTGACGAATGATGAACCAATTGATAGATTGTAACATTATCAGCGTAATGCCGCAATTCTGGTATGTATTTAATCATTTTATCACTTGTATGAAGTTCTCCTTTTTCAATAAGTTGGAGAATAGCCATACCTGCAAACTGTTTTGAGACAGAAGCCAAATTAAAGACTGTATCTAAATCTATCGGTATTTTATGTTCACAATTTGCAAGACCAATCATATCCTTAAACACTATTTTGCCTTTTTGATTGGCAATAACTCCCATTCCAGGTGTGTCATTACTATACTTTTGGACAAAGAAGTCCTTTAAATATATGCTCATTACTTTTAAACCTCACATTCTATCGGAACATTTTTATTTGCATCCATCAACAATGGTGATAAAAACATTATTTTCTCGCCAAATATAAATCTATGGTGTCATATATCTTTAAAACATTGCCATATTCCAAGATAGCATTTTCAATTTCATTGTATAATAATTGCTTTGTGGGTTCTGGCATACTTCTATGGTCTGAATATGTATTTAATAGAGAAATATAATCTGAAGAGTTAAATACTCTTGTTTGGTGATGTAACTTTACTTGTAAGTATCTAAAACCATACGATTGAATAGTTTTTGCTATTTTATTATATGTTTCTGTATCATTTTCTATAGATTTTTTATTTGAGGAACTATACTTTTGGTATATACTTTAAATTTTTTGATGTAATAAATCATCTTCTCGTTTTACAAATGGTTTATTCCAAAACAATGCTAAAGTTCCACCATTTTTTAATATCTTTAATGCCTTTGGATAACCTATATCTTCAGGAATCCAATGAAATGCTGTTGCAGAGTAAAGAATATCAAAACTATTATCATCACATTTAAAATCCTCGAATGAAGTATTATATATACTGAAATTTTTATATTCTTTAAACTTTTCTTTCGAGTATTCTGCAAGGTCTTCTCCAATTTCAATGGCTGTTACAGTACAGCCTGTCGCTAGAAAAGGTACAGTTGCTTGACCAGTACCAATTCCAACTTCTATCGCTTTTTATTTTTATTAAGTTCGGAATATTGAATAATATCGTTGAATAATTCTTTACAATATGTTGGCCTCCATTTATCATAATTCTCAACATCTTCATTGAATGTAAGACGTTTATCCATTTTGTCCCCTCCCCATGTCATATATAAATAATCTTTGTTTCGTTATATTCTACTAATGTGTACCATATACCTTTATTTTACACACTATCATCTATAAAAACATCTACATTTTTATAGCCCATATCCAAAATTCCCGAACTCCAATAAATAAACTCGAAATAACCGATTATGCTTTAACATAAATAATACAACTTTATTTTTATTTTAATAGAACTTCTATCGGTTATAATTTTGTTTTTCTTTTTTAAAATTATTATACTCTCATTTTTGAAACAGAATAAAAAGAGTATGTTCTATAGGAAATGCAAATAAAGTCCTTGTATAAATTCCCTATTGATTACTGGCCTCATTACACTCTCTAAACTCATATCAAATCTCGTATTTCTAGTACTTTTCCTTGTTCCTTGCACATTTTAATAGCATAACTTTATTTTCACAATAAAAGAATTTTACCATCATTAAAAATACTTTTTTCATTTCCAGAATTCATTAATTGCAATTTATGAAACAGAAAAAATACGCCAAGTTCTTATAAAAAGTAAATAATGTCCTTTGTATCAAGAAATATAGGCAAAACATTTAATAGACTCTAAATGCTCTCAGCAACGTGAAGAATTAATTTTGGAATAACATTATTTCTAAAGAGCCAACTTTATTATTATAGAACTAACTTTATTATCACAGAGCAAACTTTATTATTTTATATACAACTCCTTATTCCTTATCCCCAAAACCCTTACCCCTAACTATGTATATTTAAAATAATCTCCGCTCCAACCCCCATACCCTCAACCCCTTATCTCTTCTCGCCTCAACCCTATTCTCCTAATTCTTTCCATATAATAAAGTCCACTCTAAATGTATATTTAAAATAATCTCCATTCCAACCCCCAAACCCTCTAACCCTTATCCCTTCTCGCCTTAACCCTATTCTCCTAATCCCTTCCATATAATAAAGTCCGCTCTAAAATTCAATATTTTCATTCCATTTAATAACATTTCTTCCTTAATTCTTGTAGTAATTTTTAAAATAAAGTCGGTTCCGAATAAGGGCAATGTGCAAGGGAAAAGGTATAAGGTTGCATTTTCTCATGTGTTTCTTCTAATCTTTTTTCAATTCTGCTACCAATATATAATACTCTCAATCCTTTAAAATCAATGCCTTTAGCCTTATTCCTTACCCCTTAACTCTAAACTCAATAAAAAGTAAATCCCGCAGCCGTTCAGGATTTTTCCTGCTTCGACTACGGGATTTTGGAACGAACTTTATTTTGACAGAGTCAACTTTATTATCATGGAGTGGAGTTTATTTTAGTTATACAGCAGGCTCCCTGCAAGGTATATTCCTTATTATGCTTCTTTCTTTTACCGTAAAGGTTCAATCATACTTTAAAAAAGATAAGAAATATTAAAGCAATAAGAAAAAGGTTTTGGTAGGCTTAAAATCTACTAAAACCTTTTTACTATAGTCCAGATTCAAAAGATTAAATATATCGTGCTGTCCTTTAACATTTCTAAAAATGCTGCATTATCTATCAATTTGTCTTGCTCCTCAATTGAATTATCCTGTTTTTTTCTTGTAAATTTTATTCTCCTCGTCTGCCTGTAACTGTCCAAAAAGGTATGAATATTTTGCTCATCTATATACCCAAGCCTTGTCCATTCATAAATCAATAAATCATTCGATTTGAAAGTTATGGAAGTGTTGCTCCTGTCTTTAAAGCGCTCGTCTTTATAAAGTATTTCTTTAGCCTTAGAAACAAATTCATATGTATCCCTGTCACTGCTGAAGATAGTTATAATATCAATGCTTCCACTGTAATAATAGGAAAAGATATAACTTAGAACGGAAATAGATATCTCTCCTGCATTTTTCCTTTGAATCCTGCCGTTTGAAAGTTTCTTTTGGTCTAGTCCCTCTTCATAAAACACGCTAAGCCATTCCTCATAAGGGTCTAAATCCTCTACAGGTCTATTTTTTAAGATGTTTTTCTTGATAAAACTAACAAGCCTGCTCACATTGTAACAGCAGTACAAAAACAGATAGTATAATTCTGCTTCTTTGTAATCTACCAATGTTAAATAATCAACTTCATCTATAATTTGGACCTTCGAACAATGTTTTAAATCATTTATGTAACTTTTTCTATTATCACTATCACAGACCTCAACCCATACCCATTTGGGGATAAGAATCATATCATACTGGCTAAATATCTTTTCAGGACTGACGCTCTTGCGTACCCATGTTAAAAATTCAACAGAGTTATTATCCAGGATGCAAATTTTGAGAGACCTGCCCGTGGAAAGGTATTTTTTTAAGTCATTTATGCTTTCTCCTTTCATTTGACAAGCCCCTCCACTCCTTTTTTAATTTTATTCTTTAGCGTGAGCAGAAACTGATAATTATCTTTATGATGGGAGACATCTGGGTTTTCTTTCATAACACTTTGTATTTTCTTCTCCAACCTACCTAAACTTACAACATATGAGGGTTTCACTAACTCTGCATCCAATTCCAAATCTATAAATTTTTGCACTAAGTTCTCAGGTTTATTATCAAAATGCTCAAGAATTTTTTCTTTTAAATCCAAATCATTATATTTTGTAACGGCTTCTTCAAACAGTTCTATCAGTACTGCCTTATATGGTGCCTTATATACATCCATGCATTTTATGACTCTGTCAATAAAATCTTCATCATCTAATGAATAGTAGTAGTCGTACACATTGCCAAAAATCATTTTTGCTGCAAAATAATCTGCTCTTCTTTCATTTAAATCCATATCAACGGCAATATTATGAGTCTCATCCCTTAAACTGAGGTCATAGAACAAATGGTATATTTCATGCCATGCAACAAAATATTGATAGACACGGGGCTGGGCTGTATTGATAACTGGTATTTTAATACTTCCCTTTGTAATAATAGCCCCGCCCCAATATTCATCATCGATAGGAATCTGGATTAAATGATTCTCTTTTAATACCGAAAAAGATAGTTTATCCTGCCCCGTTACTCCCAACTTATTAAACCTGACTGTAAAATCATTTGTTAATCTTAATATATCATCTTTAATCAGTTTATTTTTTTCAATAACCTGCTCAAGGTTCTTACTCGTTATTAATTCCGACATAATCTGCACCTTCTCAATTGTAATACAGTTCACACATATGAACTATATCCTCTAAGATACCAAACATCTCTTGAGCATTAGGATTCAAGGCATGATTCTCTGGAGCATTGTCAGACAATGCAAAAATAAGTTCCTTTTTCGTCTTAGATTTTGGAACATAGTTTAGTAGTTGTTCTTCATTCATGTTCTGGCTTTCCAAAATCTTTTGAATATGGGTTTTGAATGTAGCGAGGCTGTTAACTTCGCCTTTGATTAGTTCATTTAGAGTAGGTCTTGAAATATCAGTAATCCTCGAAAAAGAGGACTTTGTATATCCATTGTCTTTAATAATGTTTAAAATATTTTCACCTATTAATTTTCTATTTTCAAACAATAATTCAATGCTCATTTTTTACACCTCCTGCTATATTATACACCAAAAGTGTAAAAAAAGATACAGTTTGTAAAAAATATTTTTACAAACTTTTGAGGTTATCTTTTCAGTTGTAAAATTTTCTATAAGAAAAAAGCATCGGCAGAATTTAATTCCTGCTAATGCCTTTTCCCTATTGCCTAATGAAGAATGCAACCTTTTATTCTGTAATTCTTAATATAATCCCAATATGCTTTTACTTCATCGCTGTCTATCATTCCGAAGATGTTTTCAATATCATCATAAAACCTCTTATATGCATGTTGGATATAAGGCTTCATCTTTGTTCTTAGATGTGGTAATGAGAAATTGCAAAATACTAAATCCCTGAGAACTAAAAATTCTGCTATACTTATTTCAAATATAATTTCCTTCCTATTATAGGGTTCAGCCATCAAGATAAACAGTTTAGTCATTATCATTTCTGTGTTGTTGATATTTTCACGTATCGCAAAGTTGTTTATAATTTCTTCCTCATACTTTAATATCTCATAGTGTCTATTTACCTGCTGCAACAAAACCAATAGTAATTTCTTAGGAATCTTAATCTCAATACTTTCCTCATTAAACTTAAAATAAATTTCTTCTGGTTTCAAAAGCATATAATATTCCCTCCCTATTATTATGAAATTCCTATTCTGAACTTCATTTAATATAAGGAGGACTATATGCTCATAAGCCCCCTAACTACTTTAGACAATTATGCTTAGCAATGATATACTAAAATCAAGCAAGGGGGATGAAGATGCAACGAAGAAAATTCAGTCAAGAATTTAAAGAAAAATTAATCAAAGAAGCTCTCGAAACCGGCAATGCAAGTGTGGTTGCCAGAAAATACGATATTAATCCAACTGTGGTGAGTCGTTGGGTAAGGGATAGTAAGAAACAGCCCCAAAAAGAAATACAGAAAAAAGCACTTATCCCATATCAAAATCTATCTCAGGAGCCAACAGATCTTGATTCTGCCCTCAAGCAGATTCAGCAGTTAAAGGGAATTATCGGCAAGAAAGAGCTGGAGATCGAGGTTTTGTCAGAGCTTTTAAAAAAAACGAATGCACTATAACACACAAAATAGAAACAGCAAAGTGCTTCATAGATATTGGGTTTAATGCATCAGAGATATTCAGGATCCTTGATCTTAATCCATCTACGTACTATCATAGGATGGCCAATCCAGGCAGGGAAAGAACATATGCAGGTGGCAGGCCCATTCCCGGGTATTCTTTAAATAACAATGGGGAAAAAGTATGTGATGGTGAGATTGAAGAATACATTATGGATCTTATTAATGGTGAGGCTTTCGGTTATGGATATTATAAGATCCACATACTTCTAGAGCGTAGATATCACCTTATCATCAATCCCAAGAAGGTCTATCGTCTATGCGATAAGCTGGGCATTTTAAAGCCTCAAAGGCTGGTTAAAATCAAGTATCCAAGACGCATTGCCAAAAATCGGGAGATTACAGCCCCAAACCAGCTTTGGGAAACAGATATCAAGTATGGATACATATCCGGTGAGGATCGATTTTTCTACATCCTTTCAATTATTGATGTCTTTGACCGCAGTATCATTGACTATCATATCGGCCTTTATTGCACTGGAGAAGATGCAACATTTACCTTAAAAAACGCAGTAGAACGCAGAAATATTGATCCTAGTAAAGCAGGGATTGTAATACGTTCCGATAATGGCCCACAATTTATAAGTAGTGTATTTGAGAAAACTTGTAATAGTTTAGGTATTGAGCATGAAAGGATTCCTGTTAAGACACCCAACAAAAATGCTCATATAGAGGCTTTTTACCGTCTATTGGAAGATGATTGCCTATCCATCAATGAATTTAAAACTTATGCTCAGGCTTATATAGCTATTGTGGATTATATGGATTTTTACAACAATGTCAGGATCCATTCTTCTCTTAAATACCTACCACCGGCTGAATACTATCTGGCCGCTCTAGCAGGCAGCATAGCGCCATCTATCGTTAAAGTATAGCACACCGCTAACTTCAAAGGTTAGGATAAATTTTTTAAGTACTGTTTACCATGAGTGACGGGGTATGATAGCCTGGTAAGGCGCCAGCCGCAAAATCCCATAGCCTAGCCCTAAAAAATACCCGCGGGGATTTGTGCGGATGGCCCTTCGGCTGGAAATCATGTCCCGAGAGGCTCATTGTCAATAGGGATTCTTGAAAAATTTATCCTTCGATATCGGTCTTGATGTACCTTGGTAACAGAATATTCAGCAATTCTATGATATTACGAGATGTTAAGTCTAATTCTCTAAAATTGGGGGGTTAATCCGCTTTTAAAAGTTTTTCTACAAACTCAAATTGAAGGGTACACTCACCTCCTGATAAAGTAACTCCTCCACCCGACTCCTCATAAAACTTTTTATCTTTTTCTACCTC